>NZ_JASPJI010000013.1:0-82125 GCF_030232285.1 Corynebacterium sp. MSK047
TATTCTTTGGTGATTTGTGGTGTGTGGTCTGGGGTTATGGTGGCATGCGGACACACTTTTCTTTACTTAACCCGCATTACCGTATTACGCAACATCGCATTAAGCATCAAAGGAATACGCGCCAAAAGATGACGCACCAAAACCTAGCCGCCAGCAGCTACCTGCGGTACTCCACCCGCGTATAGGACACGCGAATCCGAGTGGTAATGCGCTGACGGAGGTCCTCAGGGGCAGGTTGCTGGCAGCACCGGCGCAGCAGCCGTCGTATAGCTTGCTCGGAACCGAACTCTTCCAAACACTGAGGGCATTTGTGAATGTGCTCCTCGAGAAAGCGGCGCTCCTCCGAATCACACTCTCCATCCAAAAATGCGTGTAGGCGCGAGTGGACATCCTGACAGAAAGCATCTTCACAGGCGTGTCCGCGCTCTGGTGTCTGCTCCATATCTTGGCTCGACTCTCGGCTCATCGCGGAGAATCTCCCTTCTCTTCTTTCAAGAATCCACGTTCCACGGCTACGTTGTGCAACGCGTCTCGGAGCTGTTTTCTTCCACGGTGGAGCCGACTCATCACAGTTCCGATGGGCGTGCCCATGATTTCGGCGATTTCCTTGTAGGGCAATCCCTCGACATCGGCGTAGTAGACCACCATCCGGTAGTCCTCTTTGAGGCTCATCAAAGCGTCACGAATTTCCTCGTCAGGAAGCTTTTCCAGCGCTTCAACCTCAGCAGAGCGCAGCCCTATCGAAGTGTGCGACGCGGTTTCCGCGATCTGTGAATCCGTGATGTCATCGGTGGCGTACTCGGCAGGACGTCGCTGCGCCTTGCGGTAGTTGTTGATGTACGCATTCGTCAGAATGCGGTAGAGCCACGCTTTCAGGTTCGTGCCCGGCTTGTAGGAGCGGAAGCCCTGAAAGGCCTTGATATAGGTCTCCTGCACCAGGTCTTCGGCATCGGCGGGGTTGCGTGTCATCCGCAGCGCCGCTCCATAGAGCTGATCCAAAAGCGGCATGGCGTCACGCTCAAAGCGCTGCGCAAGCTCCTCATCCGACTCATCAGTCCGGATGGCCGATGTTCCTGTCTGATCACCTGACATGCTACCTATCCTAAAACATCCGCACCCACGAGTCGGCCAGACCCCCGTCACCAGGCATTTCGTAGCGTGGCGGCACTGGTGTGCAACGATGGGAAATTATGTCGAAGAAGTCCGCCAAGAAATCCGCTGCCGCCACCCCGGCAATCGCCGTCTGTCAGAACGCCGGAATCGACTTCCACGTTCACCAATTCCCCCACGGCAGCGACAACTTCGGCGAAGAGGCCGCCTCTTGGCTACTAGAGCATCTCGGAGTCGAGCCCGAACGCATCTTCAAAACTCTCATTATCGAGCTATCCGGCAAACGCACTGGGCTGGCCATCGCCGTCGTCCCCGCCACCGGAATGCTCAACCTCAAGGCCGCCGCCGCGGCTGTCGGGGCTTCCAAGGCCATGATGGCCGACCCCCATGACGCGTCACTTGCCACCGGCTACGTTCCCGGCGGCATCTCCCCGCTTGGCGGTCGCCGCAAGCTCCCGACTGTCATTGATGAGACAGCTACTCTCGCCGACACGGTGTTCGTCTCCGGTGGTCGCCGCGGGTGGGACATCGAACTGTCACCCGCTGATCTGGTTTCGCTTTGCGACGCCACGGTCGCCGACATCGCCCGCTAACCCTGCGGCTACTCCTGCAGCCTCCCCGCTGATACGGCCTTAAAACAGCTCCTTGTTGTGGCCGGGTGCTGCTCCATCGGGCCCATTCAGCAGGTGCGGCCCTTCATTCGCAACATTGCCGACGGCGCGGTTGACCGGTCGGATGGTCAGCTTGTCCACCACTTCTGCGCTGGTCATGCCAACATCTCCGTCTGCTGCCCAGGCCGAGAGATCCAACCAGTCACTGACTTCGTCGTCGGCAAGCACGCGCGGCATACGATGATGAAGATCCGCGAGCTGTCCCACGGCGTCGGTGGTGAGAATTGTGGCGGAGACGATATCGCCCCAGCGCGCCCACAGCCCCGCGACGGTGAAAAGCGGTGCGTCATCGCCGAAGCTGACGAAGTAGGGCTGGCGATTCTTCCACTCATACCAACCGTTCATGGGGATTGCGCAGGGCAGGCCGTCCCGGAAAGTCGGTTTGGACTGCCAGGTTTCCGCACGGGCATTGAAGAAAGGTGTCGTCGGCACCTCGCGGGCCCACTGCGGAATTAAACCCCAGCGCACGGTGGCAGCAATGGTTCCTGTGCGGCCGGGGTGCTCGCGGGCAAGAGCAACTATTGGCATGGTCGGGCCGATGTTGTAGCGGGAGGTGGGCAACGGGCCGTCGGCACGCACGGGCACCAAACCGGGAATCTCAGCCGAGGTGCTGAGCAGTTCTTCGGCGACTGTGAAATTGACGAAACGACCACACATACCAACTGATTGTGCCGTTGACTCCCCCTCTAGTCGAGGTATGGAGTGAAAGTGTTCCATAATTGGTTGTGTGTGTTCCCAAAATCAGAATTGGTCCGCCCCTACTGTAAGTGTCGACGGTGCCGAGGCCGGTCGACAGCCTTTTAGCGCCACGGTGCAGATTGCCGGCTCGAAGTCGATTACGAACCGTGCCCTTGTCATCGCGGCGATATCTTCGACACCATCGGTTATCCATGGTGCTCTGCGCTCTCGCGATACCGATCTTATGATTCGCGCACTGCAGGCCCTGGGAACTGACATCAGTGCCGACTCGACCTATTCGGGTGCCCCGAACCACACGCTCCGCGTCACTCCACGCATGCTTCGCGGTGGTGTCGTGGAATGTGGTCTCGCAGGTACGGTTATGCGCTTCGTGCCACCTATCGCAGCTCTTGCGCAGGGGTCGGTGTTCTTCGAAGGCGACGTGGAGGCCAAGGCTCGCCCGATGTCGGCCGTGCTGGATGCCCTGCGCAGCCTCGGTGTGAACATCGCGGGCAATGGGCTTCCCTTCACGGTCAATCCGCAGGGTCCGAATCAGGGCAACCGCCTCGGTGACTCGGTCCAGGAGCAGGATCTGCCGGACATCGGCGGCGAAGTGGAAATTGACGCTTCGGCTTCGAGCCAGTTCGTCTCTGGCCTGTTGCTGTCAGCACCGCGCTACGGCCGTGGCCTGGTACTTCGCCCGACCGGTGAGATTCCTTCCCGCCCGCACATTGACATGACCCTGGACATGCTTCGCGAGGCCGGTGTGCAGGTCGAGGAGACCACGGCCGACACACCTGAGGGACCACGCACAACGTTCACCATTCACCCGACCGAAATGATGGGTCGTACTTGGCAGGTCGAGCCTGATCTGTCCAACGCCGCCGCCTTCCTGGCCGCTGCGGCTGTCACTGGTGGCAGCGTCACCGTGCCCGACTGGCCAGAGCACACCACGCAGCCGGGCGACCGCATCCGCGAGATCCTCACCGCTATGGGCGCTACTGTGACATTCAACCGTCACGAAGGTGGCCGCACCAGCCTCACCGTCGTGGGCCCAAAGCCGTCGGAGCTGCGCGGACTCACGATGGACATGTCCGAAATTGGCGAGCTGACCCCCACTGTCGCCGCCATCGCCACCTTGGCCACTACCCGCACCGAGCTGACGGGTATCGCACACCTGCGCGGTCACGAGACCAACCGTCTCGCCGCGCTCACCACGGAAATCAACCGTCTCGGCGGTCGCGCGACCGAGCTTGACGACGGCATTGCGATCGACCCCGTTCCGCTCCACGGTGGGCTCTGGCACAGCTACGCCGACCATCGAATGGCCACCGCTGGTGCCATTGTTGGCCTGCGCACGGAGGGCGTGGAAGTCGAAAATATCGGTACCACTGCTAAGACCATGCCTGGATTCGATCTGCGCTGGCTGGAGATGCTCGGGCTGGCCTCCCCCAGCCCTAGTTCGTTGGAAAAGTCAGTCGAAGCTCGACTTGATGGCGTGGACAACGGAACCGAGGCAGGGAAATAACAGTGGCGGCACGCAGGCGTGGACGGCAATGGGACGAGTCCGATGTACGCATCCGCCCCGGTAAAGGGTCGCGGCCACGGACGAAGGATCGCCCCCGCCACGCCGATGCCCACTGGGGCATGGTGGTGACCAAGGATCGTGGTCGTTGGGGTGTAGTCCTCGATAACAACCCTGATGTTGCAGTGACATGCATGCGTGCCCGCGAGCTCGGCCGCACCAATATCGTTGTCGGTGACCGTGTCGGTGTCGTAGGCGATGTCAGCGGCCGTGCGGGCACACTGGCCCGCATCGTCAAGCTGGCAGAGCGCAGCACGGTTTTGCGTCGCACCGCCGATGACAATGACCCGTATGAGCGCATCGTCGTGGCCAATGCCAGCCTGCTGCTCATTGTGTGCGCAGTCGCCGATCCTGAACCTCGCACCGGTTTTGTCGAACGCGCGCTGGTCGCGGCCTACGCCGGCGGTGTCCGCCCCGTGCTCTGTCTGACTAAATCCGATCTGGCCGACCCAGAGGAATTTGCCGGGGAGTTCTCGGCACTCGGAGTGGATGTCGTTGTCTGCGGTATCAACGATGACTTGGCTCCCTTGTCAGAGCTCATCGATGTCCCCGGACGAGTGACAGCTTTGGTTGGGCATTCCGGTGTGGGGAAATCGACCCTTGTCAACCGGATTGTTCCTGAAGCCAACCGTGAGACCGGCGAAGTCAGTGGTGTGGGTAAGGGCCGCCATACCTCCACGCAGTCGGTGGCGCTGATGCTGCCGTCGGAAAGCGAAGACAGCGCGACGTCGTGGATTATTGATACCCCGGGCATTCGTTCCTTTGGTCTGGCTCATGTGACACCGGAGACGCTGCTGGCGGCGTTTCCAGATATCCAGGCAGCGACAGATGAATGCCCACGTGGTTGCACCCATTTGGGGCCGCCCGCGGATCCAGAGTGCGCCCTCGACAAGCTGGAGGGAGTTCAGCACCGTCGAGCGATGGCCGTGCGTCGCCTGTTGAGCGCCATCAGCGACAACGAGGATTGGGAGCTGGACATTGAAAGAGACTAGCCACACCGGTTCTGTGGAGACGCCCTCTGAAGCCTCGGCTGGAGCTGAGGCGGACAACGCGGGCTCCGGTCTCTACCCCGCTCCCGGCAGTTGGATTCGGCTGTGTATCTACACGCTTATCGTGGGTCTTGCGACAGGACTCGGCGCAGCCGGCCTCGCACTAATAATGCACGGCATCGAGTACGCAGTTTACGGACAACATGAGGGCGACGTAGCCGTCGTGACCGATGGCACCACTGGCCTCCAGCGCTTTGTCGGAATTGTGTTGGCGGGACTGATTGCAGGACCGGTGTGGGCAGCGCTGCGCACAAAGGCCACGCCCATTGAGAGCGTTGAGGCAGGCATGAACGGTCGACTCATGCCGGTGTGGTCAACTCTTGTCAATGTGTTTTTGCAGATGGCGACCGTCGCTGCAGGTGCATCCATGGGACGCGAGAATGCTCCGCGTGAGCTCGGTGCGATGGTGGCTTCACAGATGTCGCATCGACTGCGCATCGATCCGCTACACCGCCGTATTCTGGTCGCAGCAGCGGCCGGTGCCGGCCTGGGGGCGATTTATCACATCCCGTTGGCTGGAGCGGTTTTCTCGTTGGAGATTCTGCTGGGCTCGCTGAGTATTACCGCGGTGATGGTGGTGCTGGCGTGTTCAGCCATTGCCACGGTGACGTCGGGCATTGTGGTCGGCAGTAGCCCGCTCTACAGCCCAATTAATCTCTCGGACGGCTGGGGCAACCTCGGGGCAGCACTGCTCATCGGTGTTATCTGCGGTGCCATTGGCTACGCATTTCGCATTCTCAGCTCGCGGATGTCGGACAAAGCACCGACTGGCTGGCATTCTGCCTGGGCCATCCCCCTCGCATTCACACTGGTTGGTGTGATTTCACTGTGGGTTCCAGAAGTGTTGGGCAATGGCCGTATCGCTGCGACCACAGTTCTCATGGACCGCCCGCTGCTGGGTTTTGCAGTCATCCTGCTGATTGCGAAAGCTTTCGCGGTTCTCGTTACTTTCCGTTCTGGTGCCGTCGGTGGTCTCTTGACTCCCGGCTTTGCCCTTGGCGCGCTCAGCGGTTTCATCGTCGGCTGCTTCATACAGCCATTGATGCCCTCAGTTCCGCTGAGCGACTTTGCGATTCTCGGCGCGGCGGCCTTCCTGTCGGCGTCCATGGCAGCACCACTTTTCGCACTGATCGTGACCGTGGAGTTCACCGGCCAGAATTCCTCGGCTTACTTAGCACTCTTCCTCGCTGGTGCAACTGCGACGCTGACCGTGACCATGATTCGCGCCTGGCTACGGCTCCCCCACAAGCAATCAATGCCATGGAACCGCGAACCAGCAGTCGCGGCTGCGGTTCGCAAGCGGGCCGAGGGCTAAGCGCGCGCAGCAGTGTGCGTCGAGCGACCGGTGTAGGCCCGGACAATTTCCCGGACACCTGGGCGAAGACGGCGGAGCATTCGCAGGCCCGTCGCTAAGCCCTTGCGTTGCGGGGAACTGGACTGGAGCTCCGCTTCAACCTGCGGATACTTCTTGAACGCCGCCTCCGAACGTACCTCTGGGGCGTTGTCCGGGTCAGCGACTAAGAAACGATCCGGCAGCGACAACTTCAGCAGCGTGCGCTGGACCTGGAAGAACTGCTTCGGGAACGACCCCGTGTTGTATGGCAGGTCGTATTCCCGGCAGATCTGCTGAACCTGCTTCGAAATCTGCGCGAGCCTGTTGGACGGCATGTCCGGGAACAGGTGGTGCTCAATCTGGTAATTCAGATTTCCCGAGAGCACCGACAGCGCCAGCCCACCGTGGAAGTTTGCCGAGCCCAGCATTTGGCGCAAATACCACTCACTCTTGTCCTCGGTGTTGTACTGCTCCTTGGTGAAAGTCTCGGCATCATCCGGAAAGTGTCCGCAGAAGATGACCGCGTAGGCCCAAAGATTACGGGCGAGATTAGCCATCATGTTCGCAAAGGCCACCTCACGGTAACGCGGACCCGCCATCGCCGGGAAGAGAACGTAGTCCTTGAGCACCTGGCGCCCCGACTTGTTGAGCACCTCCATGAGCTGCGGTCGGGCCTCATCCCAGGATTTCTTGCCTGCGAACACGCGCCCGAGCTCGACGTCATAGAAGGCCACTGCCCATTGGAAAAGGCTGGCCAACACCACGTTTGTCACCGGCTGCAGCAGCGTCGATGGCTTCCAACGGCGGTCACGAGTCACCCGGAGAATGCCATATCCCACATCGTTGTCCATACCGAGCACGTTGGTGTACTTGTGGTGGACAAAGTTGTGGGAGTGCTTCCACCCGCTGGATGGGCAGGAATTGTCCCACTCCCAGGTGGCCGAGTGAATCTCGGGGTCATTCATCCAGTCCCACTGACCGTGCATGGTGTTGTGGCCGATTTCGAGGTTTTCCAAAATCTTTGCCAACCCCAGCGCTGAGACGCCCGCCCATTTGAAACCCCAGTGCGCGGTGTTCTTCCACGACTTCGGCAGCATCCCCAATTTGTTCAGGGCCATGCCGGCGGTCGGCACCATCAGCAGGCCTCGACCAGTCACCTCAAGGGTGCGTTGAATGCGGATGAGCGTGCGGATGTAGCGAGCATCCTTCTGCCCCAGCGAATCGCGGTGCTGCTTTTCGATTTCCGCAAACCGACGCCCAATCTCTGCGACGTCTTCTTCGCTCAAGTGCGCATACGATGCGATATCGGAAATTGCCATGGGAAGGGTCCCAACTCCTTTAGGTAGTTTCTCCTGGTTAATGCAGGTTGAGATAGATGTGGGGCGAACTTACAATTCGATACGCGCGTGCCCCGCCGGCGCACAGACGCACGTTCGGACTCGCTCCCCCGCCACAAACGTCGCCCCGGTGCGGATGTCCCGCGCTGCGCCGTCGGAGAGTTGCTGCACGCACGTCGCACAAATTCCCATCCGACAGCCGTACGGCAGGTCAACCCCGACGCTCTCGGCCGCCTCCAGGATGGTCGTTGCACCGTCTACGTCGATATCGCCTCGGCTGCCGAAACTCACCGTGCCGCCGACCTCCCCCGCCGCCGAGCGGTCAACGGTGAAACGTTCCGTCCGCAGCCCGGGAAACTCCGGCTCAAGGTTTTTCAGCAGTTCAACCGGACCACAGGCATAGGCGCTTGCCGACGATGCCAGCGCTCCAAAGTCAGCAATGATGCTGGTAACCGCCGCAACGTCAATCCGCGGCTGCGTCTCCGTATTCCGGGCATGCAGGCGATACTTCAACGCGCTAGTAGCGCTGCACTGTTCCAGCTCGCGAAGCTCATTGACAAACACAGCTTCTGCCTCGCCGCGGTAGGAGTGAATGTGCTCGACTTCCACTGAGGCATTGCGAGCTGAAAGATCACGCAGCATCGAAATCACCGGAGTGACGCCGGAGCCTGCGGTAACAAACGCAATGCGGGCTGGGAGCGGCTCCGGAAGATGGAAATCCCCAGCCGGGGCAGCCAGGCGGACGACAGTACCCGGCTTTACATTGGCGACGAGGTGTTGGGACACGTAGCCGTCGTTGAGCGCACGAATGTTGATAGTCAGCAGCCCGTCATGAGGCCGCGGCGCATTTGTCAGCGAGTAGGAGCGCCACAGATATTTCCCTTTGACCTCTACGCCGACTCCGATGAACTGGCCTGGCTTGAAGTCTGTTGGCATCCCCCAACCCGGACGGATTATCAACTCTGCTGAAGTAGGAGATGTGGGATTAATGGCCTCAATCTGACCGCGCAGCTCGCGACTTGACCACAGCGGATTTAGCAAATGCGTGTAGTCATCGGGCAAAAGTGGCGTGGATAAATGCTTGAATACCCGGGAAACTTTGGTCTTAAGCCCCATTTTTGGCCCTCCTGACTATCACGGGCGAACACGCAATAACACTGTTCATCAGCAGGCATGCCCCACCCGATTCATTATTACGTGTCCGTAGGTTACTTAGACGTAGACTACGGAGCGGTAAGTTATTGGTCAAGAGAAACAAATGGTTTTGACACAAATAGCGAAATTGTCATTACCCCCACTCCCGTGCGAAACACCCCCTTTGACATGGAGCTTATCCACACAAAACAATCACGCCTTTTATACCCCCGCTGAAAACACTTGTGCCATACAAAAAAGGGGCTGGGTTCCTAAACCCAGTCCCCTTCTTTAACGCCGAGCACGCGCTACTACAGGAAGTCGACCACCATGCCGAGCTCAGCTACGTCGTACCACGCCAGCGGGATCTCCAGCGCGTCGCCGACAGTGAGCTCCGCATCCTCGTCACCGAGATCCGCCTTATCGACGGCATCAATCGCAGCCTCAACCTTGTTTTCCGCCTCTTTCACATCAATGTGGAGCGCTGCAACGTCGGCAAGCGAAATTGGGCCGCCGACCTTAACCACAGCATCTCCCATATCCGACTGCGGCTCCGCCTCCACATCAACGGAAATGACCACTCGACGGTGCGGGAACTTCTCTTCTGCGGCATCGAGCAGACGGAGCGACGCACGCGCAGCCTCATCAAAGGCTACGTCTGCCAGTTCCTCATCATCGCCCTCAGTAAAGAAATCGCGCAGCGCTTCAGTGACAGCAAAGCCCCAACCACCGCGGGCGTGGAAGAGCTCATCCTCCTTCAGCGCCTCAAGCATGGAGAAAGTCGCTGGGATATAGACGCGCATTAGAACTCGCCCTCGAGCCCCAGTAGACCGGCAATCTCGACCACTGCGCGGTCGAACTGCTGATAGAAGACTCCCACCATGCCGTTAGAGACGGCCGCATGGATGTTCTCAATCGAATCATCTACCAGCACGCAGTCCCGTGCCGGCAGTTCAATAGCCGCAGCGGCTGCATTAAAAGCCTCTGCCGAAGGCTTCTCATGGCCAATTTCACCAGAGAGCACAACTGCGTCTACCAGGCCCTCATCTTCGAGCTTGCGAATCGGATCCGCCGATGGGCCACCTGGGTCATTCGACAGGACTGCCAGGCCAACACCATTTGCACGCGCCTCTACCAGCAAATTACGCCAACGTGCCTGGTCTTCATCCGTGCCGTCAAGGACACCACAGTAATCGATAATCATTCCGCGCATGGCCTGTAGTTTATCGCATGACCTGCACGTTTGCCTTTTTTCCAGTTCAGCGTGTTAATTGGCTGTTCGTTACGCCCATTTGTAGACGACCAGAACGGCCTTGACGGAAACCGATAGGACCATTAACAGCGAAACACTCAGCCCATTTCGCAGCTGCATCCTCTCCCCAATCCCCCCACGCCGGCCGTGAATTCCCCTTCACAAGCTGCACACTTAAAGCACTTGTAGGACAATGGTCTTCAGCAAGGGGGAACTTGCCAATGGAGCGTTTTTAGGGGGATTAATCCATGGCACCAACGTCTCACGTACCAAAATCTCAGACACCGATGCCTTACGCGCTGTCGCACGCCGCTGAGCACCGCTCCAGTGGCAGGGAATCCATTGAACCGGCAACGGGCTTTTCGCTTCTCCACACAATTCAACTTGGCCAGTCAGCTAATGCCGCCGCCTCTCAAACCGCAAAAGTGGCACCGACCTATAGCGGATGCTCCGCTGCCACCGGGACCGCTGTCATGACGGCATTACCGCCCGCCGTGGCCACTCCTGCTGCGAAAAAGACGCCGCAAACACCGCACGTCGTCCAGCACTGTGAGCAGAATCTGAGACAGGAGCTTGGCACGATTACTCGCCGCGTCTTCGACATCATCGCGGGTCGCAGGCGAGTCAACGATTTGCGTCGCATCAATATCGACCCGATTATTCACGCTGCGATACTCACGCTGTCGAAGAACACCAGCCTCAAGGGTGTCGCGTTGCAATCCTTCCATGCCAGCGCTTCCGCGGACGGCAAGAAGGTCGAGTTCCTGGGTAGTTGCCGTGTCGGTCCGCGCGTTCGCGCGTTCACGGGCACTTTCCGCCGCGGAACAGCAAAAACGCGGCCATGGACCATGACCGCGTTTCGTGTGCTTTAGTGCTTAGCGACGGCGCTTGCGAGCCGCCTTCCGACGCTGCGCTCGGTTGCCCTCAGACTCTTGATCCACGCGCTGCTGCTCTGCACTGCCGTCCTCGCTGGGGCCGGAGTAAGTCATCTGCTGATTTTGCTCAGCAGCTTCCGTTGGCAGAGCTGGAGCCTGGTTCTCCTGCCCCTCGGCGTTTTCCACTGCAGGCATAACCTGCTTACGGATCAGGAACAACTGACGAACCGATTCTTCCTTGATGCCGTCCATCATCGCGGTGAACATGTCGTAGCCCTCACGCTGGTACTCCACCAGCGGGTCAGCCTGGGCCATGGCGCGCAAGCCAATGCCCTCCTTGAGGTAGTCCATCTCGTAGAGGTGCTCGCGCCACTTCTGGTCCATGACGTTCAGGATGGTGAAGCGCTCGATGTTGCGCATCTGGTCGTCGCCGCCAATTGCGGAGACCGCATCCTCAAGCTGGTCGTAGCTGGCCGAGATGTCCGCGTGCAGAGCCTTGGACAGCTCATCGGCCGAGAGGTCACCCGGAGTACCGAAGTCAGAGCCATCAATGAGCTCTTGCGCGGTAAACGTCGGGCTATAGAGCTGCTCAAGGGCATTCCACAGCTCGTCGAGGTCCCAATCCTCCACGTAACCGTCAGCGGTGGCACCGTTGACATACGCATCGACTACGTCATCCTGCATGTCACGGACCTGAGTCTTCAAATCCTCACCTTCGAGGATGCGACGGCGCTCAGCGTAGATGACCTTACGCTGCTGGTTCATAACCTCGTCATACTTCAGAACATTCTTACGGATTTCGAAGTTCTGGCTTTCCACCTGAGCCTGGACGCTCTTAATGGAGTTGGAGACAACCTTGGAGTCGATAGGAACGTCATCCGGAACATTCAGAGTGTTCATCAGCGCTTCCATGCGCTGACCGTTGAAGCGAACCATGAGATCATCGCGCATGGACAGGTAGAAGCGGGTAACACCCGGGTCACCCTGACGACCGGTACGACCACGCAACTGGTTGTCAATGCGGCGCGACTCATGGCGCTCAGTGCCCAGGACGTAGAGGCCACCGGCCTCACGTACCTTGTCAGCTTCTTCCTTCGACTGCTGACGAACACGCTCAATCTCAGCGTCCCACGCCTCTTCGTACTCTTCCGGAGTTTCCACCGGGTCCAAACCACGAGAGCGCAGATTCAGGTCGGCGATGATGTCCGGGTTACCGCCCAGCACAATGTCAGTACCACGACCGGCCATGTTAGTTGCCACGGTAACGCCTCCGAGACGACCCGCCACTGCGACAATCTCAGCTTCCTTCTCGTGGTGC
The DNA here is from genome assembly GCF_030232285.1 of Corynebacterium sp. MSK047. Classification (NCBI taxonomy): domain Bacteria; kingdom Bacillati; phylum Actinomycetota; class Actinomycetes; order Mycobacteriales; family Corynebacteriaceae; genus Corynebacterium; species Corynebacterium sp. MSK047. Next base: position 12,343 of record NZ_JASPJI010000013.1, read on the forward strand.
TTAGCGTTCAGCACAGAGTGAGGAACACCTTCGCGCTGCAGGAGCTTGGAAAGGTACTCGGATTTCTCAACTGACGTCGTACCGACAAGAACTGGCTGGCCCTTTTCATGGCATTCGCGGATGTCCTCGACAACAGCGGCGAACTTTGCCTCCTGCGTCTTGTAAATCAGGTCGGGCAAATCCTCACGCTGCTTCGGGCGATTCGGCGGGATCGCCATGACGTTCAGCTTGTAAATCTGGTGTAGCTCAGCCGCTTCGGTCTCAGCCGTACCGGTCATACCGGACAGCTTGTCGTAGAGGCGGAAGTAGTTCTGGAGCGTAACGGTTGCCAGCGTCTGGTTCTCGTTTTTAATCTCCACCCCTTCCTTGGCCTCAATTGCCTGGTGCATGCCCTCGTTATAGCGACGGCCTGCCAGCACACGACCGGTGAACTCATCGACAATGAGGATCTCACCATTGCGGATAATGTAATCCTTGTCGCGGGTGAACAGCTCCTTGGCCTTCAGGGCATTGTTCAGGTAGCTGACCAGCGAAGAGTTTTCCGGAGCATACAGGTTGGCAATACCCAGCTGATCCTCGACGAATTCAACACCCTCTTCACGAATACCGATGGTGCGCTTACGCTCATCGACTTCGTAGTGAATGTCGCGCTTCATACGCGGCACAATCTTGGAGAACGCCAGGTACCAGTGCGGATCGCCATCTGCCGGACCGGAAATAATTAACGGGGTACGAGCCTCGTCAATCAGAATCGAGTCAACCTCATCGACGATGGCGAAGTGGTGCCCACGCTGCACCAAATCGTCGAGCGAATGCGCCATGTTATCGCGCAGGTAGTCAAAGCCGAACTCGTTGTTCGTACCGTAGGTGATGTCGGCAGCATAGGCCTTGCGGCGCTGGTCCGGGCTGAGCTCAGAGAGAATCACGGAAGTCTCAAGCCCCAGGAAGCGGTGGACTCGACCCATCCACTCCGCGTCACGCTTAGCCAGGTAGTCATTAACCGTAACGACATGAACACCCTTGCCTGCCAACGCATTGAGGTATGCGGGCAGCACACAGGTCAGGGTCTTACCTTCACCAGTACCCATCTCGGCAACGTTGCCGAAGTGCAGTGCCGCACCGCCCATAACCTGGACGCGGTAGTGCTTCTGTCCCAGCACGCGCCAGGATGCCTCGCGCGCCGTGGCGAAAGCATCCAGCAGCAAATCGTCTACATCGGCACCGTCAGCCAGCTGCTTCTTAAACTCCTCGGTCTTGGCACGGAGTTCATCGTCTGAAAGAGCTGCGTACTCGTCTTCCTTGGCGATGACCTGATCTGCAATATTGCCAAGCCTCTTGACAGCGCGGCCTTCACCAATGCGGAGCAACTTGCTGAGCGAAAACACTAAATTGGGACCTTTCCGGCCGATTCACGTCGAACTTTAATGTGCAACGGTTGATTATACGACGAACCCGCCTTCCCTTCTAAGAGAAGACGGGCTCATGTGAGCAATTACTTACCAATACACAGCTCTGCGCGGTATTGCGTGCTCTTTTTGGTGAAGACTTACTTCTCGTCTTCGTCTGCCAGCTCAATCAGACCGTAGTCGTACGCGTGACGACGGTAGACCACGGACGGACGAGAGGTTGCCTCGTTAACGAAGAGGTAGAAGTCGTGACCGACGAGCTCCATCTCAGACAGAGCATCTTCCACCGTCATCGGAGTTGCGGAGTGCTGCTTGGTACGCACAACCTGGCCCGGGGTCACGTCCTCAACCAGATCCTCGTACGGATCAGCCTTTTCCGGAGCCGCTGCCTCAGCCTCTGCAACCAGCGAAGCAGTTGCCTCGCCGACGGACATCGGTGCACGGTGGCCAGAACGGCTAATCCTGCGGCGAGCCTTCACCTTACGCAGGGAGCGCTCCATCTTGCCCAGAGCAGACTCCAGCGCAGCGTAGAAGCTATCTTCCTTCGCTTCCGCACGAGCCAGGTGTCCCTTGCCAGTAGCGGTGATCTGAATACGGTCAGAGCGGTCTGCACGGCGCGGATTCGGCTCGTGCTGGAGCTCCACGTGGAAGAAGGTCAAAGTCGGGTCGAGGCGCTCAATCTTCGCCAGCTTCGCCTTAACACGATCTGCGAAGTGCTCTGGAACCTCAACATTGCGCCCGGTGATGGTCACCTGAGCGTTTGGGCTGAGTACCTCGTTGTTGTCAGCAGGTGTGGACACTTGCTACCTACCTCCCGGTATGGCCACCGCCCTTCCGTGAGCGGGATTACTCACGGCGTCTACGGTGACGAGTCTTTCTGCACCCCCAGGATACAGTTCCGGGGGTAACCAATGCCACGTTCCCCTCGTTTATTTTTCGCTTGCCGACGACACCCCCTGCGTCTACGCCCGGGCGAGCACCAACACCATGTCGATGCGAATCCCCAATGACGCTGCCACCAACTCGGTTTCCGCTGCAGTGGCACCAGTGGTGGCCACATCATCAACCAGAATTACTGTCGCCTGCGCACAGCGTTGTCGCAGCTTGTCGCTAATTCCGCGCTTGAATTGCGTCAGCGGCACAATGTGGCCAGAAAGATTTCGTCTGCGTTGAGAAGCCCCCAGCTCCGCGGAATCCCGCGTGCGCCCACCAATGCGCACCAGGGGCAATACCGAGCTGGAGGGGAGCTGACTGCAAGCAAAGTCGCAGGCAATTGTTACCGGGTCCCCACCCCGTTGTCGACGGGATGACGATCTTGTCGGCGCCGGAATCAAAATGACGGGGGTAATTTCTGGGGGCATTATATGGCCGTCAGAAGCCAGCCTTCGCACCGCAGCGGCGAACACGGCCCCCATGATTCGTCTAGCTTCACCACTGCCACGTTCTTTGGCCGACAAAATGAGATGTCTCCTCGCACCGGAGTACGGACCGCAGGCCCACGCTGCTGCGCGTAACGCAGCCCGCGGTGAAAACCGCACTGGAGGTTGCTGAAGGTCGTCCTTGCAATCGCGACACAGCGTTCCGGAGCGGCCACACACAGGACAGGTTTCCGGTATCACGAGGCCGATTGCATCGCGGGTAACGTCGTAAAGCACGCGCAGAAATTCCTGCGATGACCTCCCCTGCGCCATTAATCCCCTCCCCGATTTGCGCTTATTCCACAGACACCGGAGCCATTCGACCACGCGCACCCGGAACCTGGCGCCAGAACTGCTGCTGCCCCTCGCTGGAGATCAGCTCCATGACACCGGTGGCATCCAATGCGTAACGCTTCGACGAGGTCGCGGTAACCACAGGAATTGGCGGTGTCAGGTTGAGCTTCGGCAGAACGGAGCTGGTCGCACCGTCCGGGAAGGCACTCCACATCGGGGTGTCTCCGCTGTAACCACCCACCGTGACCGTTTGATTCGGCGACCACGTCAGCGACACTGGGGAGACGTTTTCAGGTAGCGGCAGAGCGCGCGGATGCGTCAACTTCCACGGTTTATCGTCATGCCTTTCGATGGTGGCGATATAGACCTCACCAGCGATAATCATCGCTACCTGAGTGCCTGAAGAATCGACGCGGAACTCAGAAATACCGGCGCTCGGGCGCCCCGTGCCTTCACCGCCGTCAAGGAGGTGGCTGAGCTCAGAGGTATCAACCTCCTCCTGCTGAATCCGGGATGACGTCGACTGCCGAACCAGGCGTACGACGGTTGTACCGTCCTTCACTGTCCAGACCGCCTCGGCGTCTGGCGACCATGTCGGACGGGTGAGGCTCTCGCCAGTCAGCACAGGAACCGGCTGATCTTGTATTCCGCCGAGCATCAATGTGGACTCCCCGAGGTCATACGAACCGGCACGACCGTCCACGGCCGAGCGGAACACGGCGGCAATAAGCTCGCTGCCATTGGGGTTGGTGCCCACTGCCGCGGAAAACACCGCAGTGCTGCCGCTGGCGGTCCAGCCGCGTCCCACAGGTGTGGCGTGGCCGTCAGCGATCTCGTAGATACCGCTGCGGTCGACCGTCCGCAACGGTGCGTTATCAGCCGGTAGATGATTCGGGTCGTAGAGCTGGATTGTGTCGGTGTCCTTCGTCCACGGCTCGTCGTGGCTGGCAACTAGTGGTTCGCCGTCGGCCATGAGGATCCACGGACCACGGAAATCTGCCGAATCGAGAGTCCAGATAATCTGCGCCGCGAGCATGACACGCAGTTCCTCGGAAACATCACCCAATCCGGTGATTTCGACCCTGCGACCGTCCGCGTTGGACACAGGTCCTGCTTCCACCGCAATTGAGGCATTGGGCTTGAGCACGGTAGTAACGCCCGGTCGCAGTGGTGCTGATGGTCCGTTCTTCAGCTTTGTCAACAGATTGGTCGCGCCATCGGTGACGCCACGATAGAGCCAACGACGATCTGTGACCAAATGATTACCGGCCGGGTCGAGGAAATAGACATTGCGAGGCACATTGTTTTCCAGAAATGCCTGACGCTCCATGACAACACCGTCGGGCAGCGAGGAAATGCGCCACTGCCCATCCGAACCGAGCTTCATCTCCACGGTTTCCTCATAGTCACCGGACTGGGGCTCATAAGCACCATCAGTACCGAATTGACCAACGCTGCGACCTCGGGCAACGAAGGACTGCCGCGATCCTCCTTCATCCCGCTGAGCGATGAGGTTGACACCGTCGAGAATGCGAGCGCTATCTTGCGGTTTCCAACTGGCCGCAAGTTCCGGGGTCATGAAGGCACGCATAGCTTGAAAATCATCAACCGGATGCGCGGCCGCGGCGAAAAAGTCGCGCAGGACAATGTCTGCATTGACATTCGGACGTGGCTGCGGAACTTCAATACGAACCTGGGGCGGCTCAAACGGACGCAGCACCTGGGGGCTGGTGTTCCGCGGAATGGTGGTACATCCTGCGGCCGTGCCCAAAATGATCACCGAGCTAAGCGCCACTGTCTTACGCAGGACGCGACGAGCCTTTGACTGTTGCTGCGCCGTCATTTAACTATCCTCCTCTCGTGCCTGTTGGGATTCGCTATCGCTAGCCCTCTGCCCCTTACCCTGATCCTGGCTCTTGGCTTGCGGTGCATTCGATTCCGATTCCAACTCCCGTGCACCAATTTCCTGCTGGTGCGGAATCTGATCAGGCAGCGGGGGAACTTCCAGTCCGAGCGGATGCTCACCGAAGCTCGCATCGGGCTCCAGTGGCACAGTCAGACGGAAACAGCTACCGACCGTCGGCACGCCAAATGCCTCCAGCTCCCCACCGTGCAATTGTGCGTCCTCACGCGCGATCGCCAAGCCAAGTCCGGTACCGCCGGTGCGTCGGACACGCGAGGGGTCAGCACGCCAGAAACGGTTAAACACCAGTTCCTGCTGCTCCGGCTTTAGCCCCACACCGTGGTCAACGACCGTAAACGAAACCGCGGAATCGCTCGCCCGCACTGTGACATCCACCGGATTGCCCTCACTGTGGTCAACAGCGTTGGCCATAAGATTGCGTAGCACGCGCTCGATACGACGCGAGTCGACTGTCGCCATTACCGGTTCATCGGGCAGGTGGAAGCGGATGGGCGTACCGGTCTCCTTAGCCACGACTGTTACCTGCTGATAGGCAGCATCCACACAGCGACGGACATCGACCTTTTCTGCAGACAGGTCAGCAACGCCGGCATCGTGGCGTGAGATCTCAAGCAGGTCATTGAGAAGCATCTCAAAACGCTCAAGCTCCTCATTCATCAGCTCAGCTGCGCGGCGAGTCGCCGGATCGAGGTCCTCAGCGCCGTCAGCAATAAGATCGGCGGCCATACGCACCGTGGTCAGAGGTGTCCTCAACTCATGCGAAACATCGGAGGTGAACTGTCGCTGCAGACTGCCGTACTCCTCCAACTGTCTAATCTGCGTGGACAGCGATTCGGCCATCTTGTTAAAGCTCATTGCCAGTCGCGCCATGTCATCTTCACCCTGCACGACCATGCGTTCGCGCAAGTGACCGTCGGCAAAGCGCTGGGCAATCTGGGCAGCGGAACGCACTGGTGTCGTCACCTGATTGGAGAAGAACCAAGTAATACCACCGAGAAGCGCCATGATGATTACTGTCGCACCGGCGAGCAGACCACGAACCAACTTAATAGTCGATTCCTCTGCGGCCATAGAGGTGACCAGATAGAGCTCGAGCCCATCAACCGAAGTAGAAGTGGGACTACCGATAATTAACGCCGAGTACGTATCGCCGCGGTTATCAGTGACTTGGCGTACCTGATACGCAATTTGCCCTTGTCGGACTACTTCATGCAATCGTTCTGGGACATCAGCCTTAATCGGCGATGAAGCCAACACCGTGCCTCGCGGCACCGGCGCCACGAGCAGTGGTTCATAACTTGTCAATGGTGCAGCACCGGAACCGGCTGCACGGTTCACAAGGGCATCGCGCCCCACGTTGAGCAGAGCTTGCAGTTCGTTGGACGAAGAGTTCTCAATCGCCCGCTCCACCACTGCGCGAGCACGGTCAATTTCCTCGTCGGCAGCGGTAACCTTTGCGTCGATAAGCCGCTGGGTAACAATAGTCGCCAACGCGAAACCGAGTACCGCAATCACCATCGCGCTCAGTACCACCACAGAGGTCAGAATGCGCGCTTGAATAGACGTGCGCCAGAGTGTAACCGCCCAGGTCACTCCCCTATTGGTGAAGTCTCGAAGCTTCGTTATTAATCGACGCAAGAATCGGCTCCCACTAAAGCTGACTGGCCTTGTTTAGTCACCCGTCTTGTACCCGACACCGCGGACGGTCAGCACAATCTGGGGGTTTTCCGGATCCAGTTCGATCTTCGAGCGCAGACGCTGAACGTGAACGTTGACGAGTCGAGTATCCGAGGTGTGCTGATATCCCCAGACCTTTTCCAACAACTCATCACGGGAAAAGACCTGCTTCGGACGGGATGCAAGAGTGTGCAATAGGTCAAACTCCAACGGGGTCAGAGAAATCTCCTTGCCATCACGGAACACGGCGTGACCGGGCACGTCGATGGTCAAGTCGCCGACCTCGAGGGTCTCGCTCGGGCTGTCCTCTTGACGACGCAGCCGAGCGCGCACGCGCGCCACGAGCTCCTTCGGCTTAAAGGGCTTCGTGACATAGTCATCCGCACCGGTTTCCAGGCCGAGGACCACATCGACCGTGTCGGTCTTCGCAGTCAACATGATAATCGGCACCGCCGATGTCTCTCGCACAGTGCGACAGACATCGACACCACTCATGCCCGGCAACATGAGATCCAGCAGAATCAAATCTGGGTTCTCCCGCTCTGCTGCCTTGACAGCTTCGAGGCCATCGTCGACTACTACTGTGTCGAAGCCCTCGCGCTCCATCACCATCGTGAGCATTTCGGCGATGGCCGGATCATCATCAACAACCAGGATTTTTGAGCTCATGCGTCATATTCTAAACGTAAAGCTATCTAGTTCTGTAGTTTCCCGTTGAGGTGGCTAGCGCAGGCGTGCACTGATCCATTCCACAAGGCGGTCCGCCCCATCGTCCCCCGTAAGCATCAGCCATGGTGACTGCCACGAGCCTTCCGCGAACTTTTGGTACGCCGCTAGTGTGCGCTCCTGCAAACCCGAGTCCTTTTCGTAGGCATCCCTAGTTCGCTGCACATCAGAGGCTTCCCGCTTGCGTGCGCGGTCGGCTGCCACTCCCACCGACGTGGCCAGACAGACCTGAACGTCGGGAAGCGGAAGCTGGAAATCCCCGAATTCAGTCTTCTCAATCCACTCGACGATCACCGGATCCTGTGTGCGCGCCAGGGAGTAGGCCGCGTTGGACGCGACGTAGCGATCGATAATCAGAACATCGTTCTCGCGCGCTGCATCAACAATCGCTTCACGACGTTCTTTGCGGTCCAGAGCGAACAGGAGTGCCATTGCCCAAGCGGAGTCCGCGGTGTCGCCGAGCTGACCGTGCAAGGCTTGATCGGCGAAATCAGCGAAGATTGTCTGCCGGTACGCCGGAAAGGTCATCGAAGAAACGGAGTGCCCTTGACTTCGGAGTTGATTGGTAACAGCTGTGACAAGCGTGTTCTTGCCAGCACCGTCGATTCCTTCGACTGCAATAATCAAATTTTTCTCCTCGCGCACATGGCTGCGGCCTAGCCTTGGCTAGAACTAGTAGCGGTAGTGCTCTGGCTTATACGGGCCCTCGACATCAACGCCGATGTATTCGGCCTGTTCCTTGGACAGTCGGGTGAGCTCGCCGCCGAGTGCCTCGACGTGAATCCGAGCGACCTTCTCATCCAGAATCTTCGGTAGACGGTGGACAGTGTTGTCGTACTTATCACCGTTGCAGTAGAGCTCAATCTGCGCGATTGTCTGGTCGGCAAACGAGGTCGACATTACGAAGGACGGGTGTCCGGTGGCATTACCCAGGTTGAGCAGGCGCCCCTCGGAAAGCACAATCAGAGAGCGCTCCTCGCCGTCTGCATGCGGGAAGATGTACTCGGTGACCTGCGGCTTGATTTCCACACGACGGACATCATCGCGGTGGTGCAGGCTGTGCATGTCAATCTCGTTGTCAAAGTGGCCGATGTTGCCCAGCAGCGCGTGGTTCTTCATCTGCTGCATGTGCTCGAAAGTGATGACGTCCTTGTTGCCTGTGGCGGTGATGACAATGTCGACATCTGCGATGACGCTCTCAGTAGCGACGACGTCGAAACCGTCCATCAATGCCTGCAATGCGTTAATCGGGTCGGCCTCGGTGACCTGAACGCGAGCGCCCTGCCCCGCCAGCGCCTCCGCGCAGCCCTTACCCACATCGCCGTAACCGCAAACCAGCACATTCTTGCCGCCAACCAGCATGTCGGTACCGCGGTTAATGCCGTCCAGAAGGCTGTGGCGGGTGCCGTACTTGTTATCGAACTTGGACTTGGTGACGGCATCGTTGACGTTCATGGCCGGGAATGGCAGCACGCCCTGCTCTGCGAAGTGGTAGAGGCGGTGGACACCAGTGGTGGTCTCCTCTGTGACACCCTTGACCGACTTTGCAATTCGGTGCCAACGGCCGGCATCCTTCTCCAAGCTGGCGCGAAGCATGTCCTTGAAGGCAATAAACTCGTCCGAATCCGACTCTTCTGCAGGCGGCACCAGGCCAGCATCCTCGAATTCCATACCCTTAATGACAGCCATGGTGGCGTCGCCGCCGTCGTCCAGAATCATGTTGGCATCTTCATCGCCCCAGTCAAAGATGCGGTCGAGGCACCACCAGTACTCCTCCAGCGTCTCGCCCTTCCAAGCGAAAACCGGAACACCCTGCGGATCCTCCGGAGTGCCGTTTCGCCCAACGACGACAGCCGCAGCGGCCTCATCCTGAGTGGAGAAGATGTTGCAGGAAGCCCAGCGGACCTCTGCGCCCAGCGCCGTCAAGGTCTCGATGAGCACCGCGGTTTGAACCGTCATGTGAATGGAGCCGGAAATACGGGCACCGGCCAGTGGCTGCTGCTCTGCGTACTCTTCGCGCAGCGCCATTAGGCCTGGCATCTCGTGCTCAGCCAGACGAATCTGGTGACGACCGGCCTCAGCCAGGGAGAGGTCTGCAACCTTGAAATCAATGTTCTTCGAGGACATGTAACGCTTTCTCTAGATTCTTTGACGTGAGATTCTTCTTAAAGAATCAGTACTGGGGACGCGAGAATTACTCTACCGCTTCGACACAGTTTTCCAGCGCCGCCTGGTCAGACTCACTGAGTTCCCCCAGAAGACTATCGAACACCTCGGAGGCGATAGCCAACGCATCCTCCTCGCTGCCGTGTGCCTCCGAGATTCCCTCCCGAATGAAGCTGTAGTCCTCCACAATGTCACCGCCGCTAAATGGCGCACCATTCCAAATTGCAATAATCACAGCCGCCGCGAGTGCGCATGCTTTCTCATCGCTACTTTCGGAATCCACCCCAATGCGGCCAGCATCAATCAATGCACCAACGCGATCCTGCGAGTCGAGATCCTGAACCTCATCGAACAGTTCAATGACCGAATCGCTACCAAAAACCTCAGTCTCCCAGATGGACATGATAGGTGGCCACGCTCCTTTCGCGCTTCGAACCAATTGCCAGTTTTCGTCTTCGACGAGCGCTTTCCGAAGAGCGCTTTTCGACGAGCCCACGGTAATCTGGCCGCCGACCTAATAGCTGTCGACTGCACGCGCCGCTAGCCGGAAAACCGCATGTGGCCTTACCGAAGTTCTACCCGACTTTTCGCCACTTTTACAGTGCGAGAGACTTATTTAATCCCCTCAACACAATTTTCACCCTAGAGAGAAGATAACGGGCATGTTAAGTTAGTTCCCAGACCTCGTAATGCAACTGTTATCTTTTTCGTTACAGGGCGACCTCACGCACGACACGAAAGGAGTACCTACCATGGTGAAGAAGGCTTTTGGAGCTCTTCTGCTCGCAGCCCTTCCCCTGAGCGTTTCGCTCGTTGGCTGCTCCGATAGCAATGCTGCCGAGGGGGCGAACCCGGAAAACGCCGGCTCTCAGTCGAAAATGGAGACCTCTGCTCCGCTGCCTCCAGTTCCTAGTGATGCCGAGCTGCAGCAGAGCACTGAATCGAATTCGGATTCCTCGCTGACTGAGACGACTGGCAGTCTGGTACCTCGTCCGACCACGCCATCGAGCAGCGAGATTGTAGAGGATCCGTACCTGCCACCGCAGGCGTATATCCCGCCGACTTCCACAAGCTCTAGTACGACAACTCCGACGTCGACCACATCAACACCTCCGACGACCACGGAGACCACAGAGCCCACGTCTGACGACGTTTCTTCGCCGACGCCCAGCAAGCCGGTGCCACTGCTACCGGAAGATAACTCGGAAAAGCCGAACGACAGTCTTCCGGAAGGCGACGGTGACGCAGCAGCTGAGCCGAAGCCGCCTTCATCGCAGGCGGAGTCCCAGTCGGGTACGCAAACCACAACTCCGTCCGAGACTCCTCAGAAAACTCCTTCGAACGAGCCGACGTCCCCGAAGGAGCCGACACCGCCGAACAACCAGGCCCCTTCGAAGGAGAAGGACACCACTGGCGGCAATGGGGCTATCAATAGCAAGATTTCCCCAATCCCGGAAAAGCCGAAGGACTCCGGATTCCTGGGAAATCTCTTCGATAACGACTAGGACTAACCCACCCGCGGGACGGTCGCGACAAAGACGGTTGCCCCGCCTTGGCGCGCAGTCAACTCAATATCGACTGCGTCAACAGCCGGAACCCAGGCCGCATGGCCGCTGGGAACCTCAACCACGGAGTCGTCGTGACGCAACGTAACCGTCCCCGCTGTAGACAACACAACCGTGGCGGAATCTTCGTCGAGCAGAACATGTTCGCCCGGCTCCAGGTCCCGCGAACGAAGGCGGAACTCGCGCACCGGCGCGTCATAGTCATTCCAGCCATCATCGGTCAGCCGCGACTGCAGCACCGGATCTGGCAGCGGGCGGAAAGAGAGCACGCGCAGTAGCTCTACGACATCGACATGCTTAGAGGTCAGGCCTCCGCGCAGCACGTTGTCGGAGTTGGCCATGATTTCCACGCCCATGCCATTGAGGTAAGCATGCAGCTGTCCCGCACCAAGGTAGATGGCTTCGCCCGGCTGTAAGCGAAGGCGATTAAGCAGCATCGAGCCCAGGACTCCCGGGTCCCCCGGATACTTTCGAGCCAGTTCGCAGGTGGTCTCGGCTACTCGCGAGAACTCCTCGTCCTCGCCACTGTAATCCGCGCACTTGGCAGCCACGGCTTCGACCAGCTCATCGAGGACATCCTGGGGCAACGTCAACCACGTTGTAAACAATGCCCGCAGAGCGCTCTCGTCATCGGCGGCATCGAGCAGTCCCATGTAGTGGTCGAACTCCGGTACCGCCAGCGCCGCGAGCAACTCCTTCGTGCGCTCCACCGGGCGGAATCCGGCCAACGCGTCGAAGGTAGTCAGGGCGACAATGAGTTCTGGCTTGTGGTTATTGTCCCGGTAATTGCGGAAATGTGCAGTGGCCGGAATGCCTTCCGCATTTTCGCGTGCAAATCCCTCCTGAGCTTCTGCCAAGGTGGGGTGTGCTTGCAGCGATAGCGGCTCATCGGCTGCGAGCAGCTTCAACAGGAACGGCAGCCTGCCGTTGTCGGTGTCAATTGCGCATCCGAGCGCAGCCGCCGGATCCTGCGCAATGAGCTCATCCAACGGCGTGCCGGCTACGGTGGCCGATGCCAGTGCATGCGCACCAAACCACAGTTCCGCCCAGGGCTTCGATGTGGGAGCGTCCGCACCGGTGATTCTCGCCAAATGTGTACGAGACCCCCAGGGGTACGACTGCAGCACGGGGTCCAACAGCTCCATGCCCGTATCACTCCTCTAATAGTCACTACTGGCGCAAGCACGCCAATCTCACCGAAGACCCAAAAGCCTTCGGTGACACCCGGCGATTACGCAGAAAACGCCGCAATCGCACCAACTCTGGCTGCAGTAACACATACTTCAACCAGTGGATGATGAGTCTCCGCATCGAGCGCGGGGCACTCCACACGAGCCCATCCAGCCTCGCCGTAGTGGTCCCGGTAGTGGCCCACGTTGTTCGGCGCAGCTAAAACAATCGCCCCCAACGGTAGCACTGTCGCCCCTTCATCCCCACCATCAATGAACGGGTCATAGAAAATATCCCGGCTTGCCTGGGGTTCTGCAGCGAGCAACGCGCCCACGCTAAGAGACAATTCGCTTATCGACGACACTGCCGAGACCACGCCTGCCTCGAGCATCTGTAACGATGCCAGCTCCGCTACCGGCGCCAGCGCCGAGGTCGTCGACACTGCAAGCATTCTGCGGCCTGCCAACCACTGCGCTACCTGCCGCGCGGGGTTAACTGTTTCATCTCGCTGCGGAGCGCAAGCCGCAATATCGGTGTCCACCGCATCGGCGACTTCCTCGACTACCCCGGCCGGAGCCAGGGCGGTGGCGCCACATTCAGTGAGCGCGCTGGCGATGGCACCGACATAGGCGGTAAAGGACGCGGACTCCGCCATCGCCGGGCGCGGAACCACAACCGTATCGGGACTACCGGCGGCACGCAATGGCCCTTCACCGGGATCCACCACGACCGTGGCTGCTCCTCGCCTATCAGCTTCAGCCAGAGCTGCACCCAGTGGACTGCCGGGGTTGTCGTCACAGACGATGACCAAGTCGAGGGCTCCGACATAACTGGGCAACTGATGCGCAATTACGACCGGGCAGCGGATGTCGTCGGCAAGCGCGCGCACGGACTCGGCGGCGAGCTGCGCCCGACGATTTCCCACGAGGATGACCGCGCTGCGCGGCAGTGGAAGTTGAGCAAATGCTCCCCCGCGAGTTGCGGAGGCAGCAGCTCTGAGACCTGCGCCGGCAGTGGCCATACGGTAGAACAGGGCCTCTTGGCGCGGGTTATGGGAGGAGTCGAATGACGAGGTCATACTCCCAAGCATGCCTGAAAACGGGCGTGTGGGGTTGATTAACCGCGGATGATGCCGAGAACTTCGTCGACAAGAGCGTCAACCTCAGCACGCGTCGGCGCCTCGACGTTCAGACGCAGCAGCGGCTCCGTATTGGAGGCCCGGACGTTGAACCACGCCTTGGAGTCCGCCAGCTCAATGGTCAGGCCATCCATCCAGTCCGAGGACTCGGTCCGATCGGCAAACGCAGCCTCGATTTCCTTCTGCTTGGCCTGCTGCTCCTCTGCGCTGCCCAGGCGGGAATTAATCTCACCGGAGGCCTCGTAGCGGTTGTACTCGGCCATGAATTCGCTCAGTGGCTTATCCTGCTCTGCCAGTGCGGCCAGGACATGCATGGCGGCGAGCATGCCGGAGTCAGCGTTGAAGAATTCCTTGAAGTAGTAGTGCGCCGAATGCTCGCCACCAAAAACAGCACTGTGCTCGGCCATTTGCGCTTTAATAAAGGAGTGCCCAACACGGGTACGAACCGGGGTTCCGCCGTTTTCCACAATCATCTCCGGCACGACGTGCGAGGTAATCAGGTTATGGATGATAGCCGCGCCCGGGTTCTGCTCCAGGTAGCGGGTGGCCACCAACGCACAGATGGCCGATGGGCTGACCGGGTTACCCTTCTCGTCGACGACGAAGCAGCGGTCAGCGTCGCCATCGAAGGCAATACCGATGTCTGCGCCCTGCTCCACCGTGAACTTCTGTAGGTCAACGAGGTTGGCGGGCTCCAATGGGTTGGCCTCGTGATTCGGGAAGTTGCCGTCGAGCTCAAAGTAGAGGTCAGCAACATCCATGTCTTCTCCGAGCACTGCCGGGACTGTCAGTCCCCCCATACCGTTACCGGCATCGACTGCAACCTTCAGGCGACGGCCAGAGCGGATGTCGACCAGCCCATGAAGGAACGCCGCGTAATCCTGCAGAACATCCTCGTGATCAATTTCGCCCGGAGTGCCGGTGTACTCCGGGATTCCGTCGACAAGCAGATCCTTAATCTGAGCGAGCCCTGTCTCCTGCCCGATTGGGCGGGCGAGCGAACGGCACATCTTGATGCCGTTGTATTCAGCTGGGTTGTGGCTGGCAGTGAACATCGCGCCCGGACATTCCTTTACACCGGAAGCAAAGTACAGCTCGTCCGTAGAGGTCAGGCCGAGCAGGGTGACATTGAGCCCCTGTGCAGCCGCGCCGTCGGCGAAACTAGCCGCCAGCTCCGGCGAGGACTCACGCATATCGTGGCCGACTACGGCACGTGTTGCGCCCTCTGAACGCATGATGTGTCCAAAGGCGGCGCCGATGGCTCCGACAAGGTCCGCGTCGATGCCCTCACCGACAACACCGCGCACGTCATAGGCCTTGATGACGGCATCCAAATCGGAACGATTGTAAGTGCCCACGAAAAACCTCTCTGGGTAAGTATCAGTTTTGTGAAAAATGATACTAGCCACAGAGAGGCTCTCACAAAGAAATGCCGCGGCAAGATGGCATGAGCTAGGGCACGGCGCCCGACCTGTTAGTCGTCCGAATCCTCCGGATCGCGAACTACATGCAGGTGACCGCGCGCGGATTTCCGCGTCGACGGGTGACGGCTGGAATCAATCTTGTAGGTCTGAGGACGGTTGTCGACCTCATCCCGCAGCACCAGGCCAGTCGCGTTGCGGCCAGCTTCACGGACGGCTTCCGCCAGTGCCGTCAAATCATCATCGTCCTGGGCGGGCGTCGGCACGTCGTAACGCACGAGCTCCCAACCCAGCGGTGCGGTGATGGAACGCGCGTGCTTCTCACAGAGATCCCAGCTATGCGGTTCGGACGCGGCGGCGAGCGGCCCCACCACAGCCGTCGACTCCGCGTAGGCATACGTCAACGTAGCTACGGCAGGTTTGCCACAGCCGGGCCGGCAACAACGTCTAAAAACACTCACGGCATCAAAGTCTAGACCCTAACTTTAAGTTTCGATAGTTTTTCTCCCACCCCGGGCGTTTTTCGCTTTCCGACGCGCCCCCAGACACCCCAGCCTTACCCAGTAAACCTGCGACATGGCCGGAAGCTGACCTCACCCACGTTGACAAGCCGACCGATTATGCTCAACAAATATGAATTCATCGGCTTATACTCCGCGCTCATTGCGACGCTCACTGCGACGCGGCCGCGGACCTCGGGGACCTCTGTTGCCGCCGGAAGTACCTCGCTGGAAGAGCCGCTCAGAAGCTTTTGACCAGGCGGTTATTGACGCCTACGCCCCATTAGATCAGCGCTGGTCCCGACAACTGTCACACCTGGACATCGCCATCGATACGATTCCTCGCATGCAGCTACGCCCGGACATGTACTTCCCGGAAGAGATTGTCGCTGACGGACCTGTACCACTGGGACGGCTCATCCCCGCTGGCATTGACCGCGTGGGCAACCCCACCCGCCCCTGCGTAGTAGTGTTCCGCCGCCCCATTGAGCGCCGTGTCTCGGGCCGAGTGGAACTGGACCAGATGCTGCAATATGTACTGACCCGCCTGATAGCGGTATATCTGGGCATTGACCCGGTTGAGGTGGACCCTAGTTTCGACGAGAACTTCCTGTAGAAAGCTTTCTTCTAGGGAGCTCTCTAGAGAGCAGGAAAAACTCGTTCACCGAAAAATCCCCCAGGGTATTACCCAAGGGGAAACTGCGAGGTCGAGCGAAGGATAAAATGCAGACCCGGCTGCCCTAGCCAATCTGCCGCTTCAAACGGCGGCGCTCACGCTCAGAGAGGCCACCCCAAATGCCGAAGCGCTCATCATGCTCGAGAGCAAACTCCAGGCATTCATCTCGCACACCACAAGCACGACAAATACGCTTTGCTTCGCGAGTGGATCCACCCTTCTCAGGGAAGAAAGCTTCTGGATCGGTCTGGGCACACAGAGCTTGCTCCTGCCAGTCCTGATCGACGGCTTCAAACAACCCCGAAAGGTCATCTGCCCACTCTGTCAACGGCCGAGGCTGGTTTTCAGAGGAGCTATCATTCACAGCGATGTCACCCGCATTCGTCTCACTATCCACAGCAGAGCCGCCATCAAACATGCTGGACTTTTCCATGCCGAGGGCCTCCTGATGGTTGTTGCTGCGGGTCTTTAAATTGGGCTTAGTGTGCGAAACACACATTTGTGATTACACACGTGTAACCCACCATCGGTCAAGCCGAATAGAGAATTTGCCCCAATACTTTTCATTGCCCCTGAAGCCCCTCCCCCCGCGTTGGGGATTAAGTTCAGGTTGAAGGATGGCGCCCGAACCCTAAACCTGCCACCTGAACTCAATCACATTCGCCACATGCCTCTCACCAGCAACTTTGACGACACTTCGGCAACTCTAATCAGATATTGCCGACAAAAGTCTGACACGCCGAAGGCTGCAGACTAGACATCCGTCGAAAAACGTACTCCGTGATCGGGGATCTGGACGCCCGGCCACACGCGGATACCGTTAATCAATTCACAGCGCGCACCAACGACGGCACCCTCGCCGATAATGGCATCACTGATGACCGTTCGCGGGCCGATATCGGCGCCATCGGCAATCACAGAGCGCTCGATCACAGCACCGGCACCGATGCGTGCGCCGTCGAAGATCACCGATTGATCAATCCGAGCTCCCGCACCGATCTCCGCCCCACGGCCGACAACAGAGCCACCGTAGAGAAGAGCACCGCCACCGACCGACGCAGATTCGTCGACAAGCGCTTCGCCGTGCTTACCCTCTAGGAGTGGTGACGGCGCGATACCGCGGACCAAATCAGAGGAGCCGCGGACGAAGTCACCCGGAGTCCCCATGTCACGCCAGTAGGCGTAATCAACGTGACCGTAGACGTTCATACCGCGGTCAAGCAGCGCTGGGAAGATTTCACGCTCAACGCTAATGGGGCGACCAGCCGGAATCGACTCGATAATCTCGCGGCGGAACACGTAGATACCGGCATTAATCTGATCGGTCGGCGGATCCTGGGTCTTCTCCAGGAACTCCAGGACGCGCCCATCCTCATCGGTCGGAACACAGCCGAACGCGCGTGGATCCGGCACACGGACGAGGTGCATCGTAACGTCCGCATCCTTCTCCGCGTGGGTGCCCAACACCGCGCGCAAGTCGGTACCGCCGAGGACATCGCCATTGAAAATCATTGCGGTGTCATAGCGCAGCTTGTCTAGGACGTTTCGGATACCGCCACCGGTTCCCAGCGGCTCAGCCTCAAAGACGTATTCAATTTCGAGACCCAAATCCGAACCGTCGCCGAAGTGTTCTTCAAATACTTCAGCTCGGTAGGAGGTGCCCAATACCACGTGCTTCATACCTGCTGCACGAATGCGGCCAAGCAGATGCTCCAGGAATGGATGCCCTGCCGTGGGCAGCATCGGCTTCGGCGTATTCACGGTAAGGGGACGCAAACGCGTACCTTGCCCGCCGACCAGAATGACAGCGTCAGTCTGTTCAGCCAACGTGGCTCCCGCCTGCTGTGCAGCATCCGCTCCCGGCTGGAAGGCGGAGCCATGCCCAGCACTCGGACGAACTTCGGTAGTCATGAAATCGGTAACTTTCTTCGATGGATCATTCCAACAGTTAATTAATTCCTACGCTTTTTGACCGCGATTATGACTTTGCCACGCAGGAACAGCCCCAAACGCAATGCCAGTCGCACAGGTGCCAGCGCCGGCCCCGGCAGGCGATCTGACATAAAACGGTATGCCGACTCGTGATGGGCCTTTACGGTAATTTCCGGGTGCTTACTGGCAGAATGTCCCTGCGCGTGACGTATCTCTGCACGGGGACAGAAAACATTGCTCCAACCGGCCTTGCCCAGTCGGTCACCCAAATCCACGTCCTCCATGTACATGAAGTAGCGGGTATCAAAGCCATCAATCTGGTCGAACGCATCCCACCGCAGCAGCAGGCATGCGCCCGACAACCATCCCGCCGATCGCTCACGATCCATATCCGTGTCATCCCGGTAGTGACGTGAGAAAGGGTTAGTAGGCCAGATATCGGCAAGCAGCGCGTGTCCGATACCGCTGACAAGTTTAGGAACCGCGCGTGCCGACGGGTACACGCTGCCATCCGCCTCGCGAATCAGCGGACCAATCGCTCCAGCTTTGGGGTTGCGCTGCGCGCATTCCAACAGAACATCGATTGCGCCAGGGGCAAACACCACGTCAGGGTTGACCAGCATGACGTAATCAGGATTGATTTCACCAGCACGGCGAGCCCGCCCCAGCTCCGCAATGCCACGGTTGGCGGCCGCGCCATAGCCAATGTTGCCGCCGGTACGCAGAAGCTGAACATCCGCTCCGGTCTCCTTGGCCCGAGCTTCTTCCTTCTCCACGGAACCATCCGTCGAGCCGTTGTCGGCCATAATCAGACGCGTGGAGGCACTGGCGGCGGGGCCCAGCGAATCCACCAGCTTGCTCAGGTGCTCACCGGGCGAAAAGGTCACGGTGACCACACCGAGCGGAAGCTGCGAGGGTTGCGGGGAATTCGAGGTTGCATTCACAAACCTAGACCCTAGGTCAGGACAGCACGCAAAGTGTCCTGCCACTCCGGAAGCGCATGTAGACCTACCTCACTCCATGCCGAACCATCCAACACGGACCAGGCCGGCCGCGGGGCCGGACGTGGGAACTCACTGCTGGTACAAGCCGCCACACGCTGCGGATCGTGACCGGTGAGCCGAAACACTTCGCGAGCCACTTCGAACCATGTCGCCTCACCGCTGCCCGTGACATGGAAGGTGCCGGTCGGTGCGCTGCTCGGTTCGGACAACACACGTTCGGACAACTCCCAGACAGCTCCGGCGAGATCACCGACAAATGTGGGGTTTCCGTGCTGATCGTCAACGACCTTAATAATTGCCGGATTGCCTTTGTCGTCAGTCGCCGTCTCTGCCAGACGCATCATCGTGGAAACGAAGTCCTTGGCCTCCGGCTGTGTGGGCCCCGACCAGACCCACGCCGTGCGCAAAATAGCGAAACGCGCACCCGAATCACGCACATGATTCTCCCCCACTAACTTGGTACGTCCATACATAGTCTGAGGCGCGGTGAAATCATCAACTCGCAGCGCTCGGCGCTGCCCCGTCATCTCATCGATTGCTACATCACCGAAGACATAGTCGGTGGAGATGTGAATGAGATACGCGTCTTCCTTTTTCGCCCGAGCCGCCAAGTACTTCGGTCCAAGTGCATTGATTAGGTGCGCTGAACCGGGATCGGATTCTGCACCATCGACATCGGTCGCCGCTGCCGCGTTAATGATGATGTCGACGTCGTCAAGCAGAGGCGTTGCCTCCACAGCAGCCGAATCAGTGATATCCAACTGTGCCCGAGTGAGAGCGCGCACCTCAACATCGGCGGCGAAAGAATCACGCTGAAGCGCAGTACCCAGCTGTCCAGCTGCACCAGTTATGGCGATAATGGGACGCCGCGAGTTGCTGCAGGTTGGTCCATGGGTGGCGAAATGCGAGACTGAAATTTCAGACATATTCTTCTTTATCACTATCGTAGATACGATTGACACTGTGTTGAGGTGCAACCGCACACGGTTGGATGGTTAAGGTTTATGTAGTTTCTGCAGCTGCTTACTGCCCTCCACGATGTGTGGAATGCCCTCGCAGACATGCAGCACAAATTATATTTTCGAAAACGGTTTAAGAGGAGCCCCGGTTTGAGCAGCCACACGCCACGCGCGCGTCACGCACGCGATATTCAAGCGCCACCGTCCTCTGCAGAGAGTACCGCCCAAGCTTGGCCGCCGATGCTGCGCAATGCGCTTGTGCTGCTCTCGGCCATTATCCTCGTTATTTCCGCAGTTGGCTGGTGGACACTTGGTAGGACCACCGACAACTTGGGTTCGGGTGGCGACTTCGGCCTGGGCAGTGAGAAGGACGGTGCAACCGATATTCTGCTCGTCGGCTCCGACTCCCGCACCGATGCCCAGGGCAACCCGCTGACTCCGGAAGAAGTTGAGCTTCTGCGTGCCGGCGACGAAGAAGCCACGAATACAGACACGATTATTGTGATTCGTGTTCCTGCCGATGGTTCTTCAGCGACGGCGATTTCCATTCCGCGCGATACCTATGTACACACCAATCGCCTAGGCAACACAAAGATTAATGGTGTCTACGGCAACACAAAGCAGATGGTGGAAGAGGAACTCGCAGGAAGCGGGGCCTCCCCGGAAGACATTGAGCGTCGCTCGACCGAGGCCGGACGTAGAGCTCTAATTGAAACCATTAGCGACCTCAGCGGTATCACCGTTGACCACTACGCAGAAGTTGGCCTGCTCGGCTTTGTCCTGCTCACCGACGCCATCGGCGGTGTCGATGTATGTCTGAATGAGGCTGTCTACGACGAGTTCTCGGGTGCGGACTTCCCGGCGGGTTCACAGACGTTGAAGGGTGCCGACGCGCTCTCATTCGTCCGCCAGCGCCACGGCCTGCCCCGCGGTGACCTCGACCGAATTACTCGCCAGCAGGTCTTCATGGCCTCGTTCACCAATAAGCTGCTCGGCGCTGGCACACTGTCTAATCCCGCGAAGCTGTCTGAGCTGGGCAACGCCGTCCAACGCTCGGTGGTGCTCGACGACAACTGGGATGTCACCGGATTTGCTACCCAGATGCAGGGCCTCAGTGGTGGCAACGTGAAGTTTGAAACTATCCCGGTGACCTCGATTGACGGTGTCGGTGACTATGGCGAATCGGTGGTCACAATCGATAAGGGCCAGGTCCACCAGTACTTCGAGACCCTGCTGGGTACCAAGGAAGAAAAAGCTCCGGCGAAGGAAGAAGACGAAAAGAAGGCTGACCCCAACGCGGCTGAAACTACAGTCAGCGTTTACAACGCCACAGGCATTGAAGGTTTGGCCAGCGGCGTCTCAGGTTTCTTAACGGAAAAGGGCTACACCCAGGGAGAGGTCGGCAACGCTGAGTTTGCCGGCGTTGCCTCCAGCCAGATCAATGCGGCTGACCCAGAGGAT
Source organism: Corynebacterium sp. MSK047 (assembly GCF_030232285.1). Lineage (NCBI taxonomy): Bacteria > Bacillati > Actinomycetota > Actinomycetes > Mycobacteriales > Corynebacteriaceae > Corynebacterium > Corynebacterium sp. MSK047. The sequence goes on from NZ_JASPJI010000013.1 coordinate 33,780, forward strand.
CCGGCAGCTCAGGCCATCTCTGAAGCACTCGGTGGCGTACCGATTGTCCACGATCCATACCTCGATCCGCACCACATCTCAGTGACGATTGCCGGTGACTACGAAGGTCCAGGATTGGCATCAGAGGGAATGGCCACTGATTCGGGCGACGGTGCCGAACCTGCACCTGAAGTCGAAGATGGTTCCAATGGCGATGTCATCGGCCAGGAAGGCGGGGCAATTCCGCAGGAAGATCGCCCCGCTATCGACGCCGCCGGCGTGACCTGCGTGAACTAGGTCCGCCCTTTCGGGGAGACCTCAGCGACATGTTCGATGAGGTTATATTCCTCAATTGCGGCTAAGGACTCCTTGGCCTCCTGTTCGTCCAGCACGTTCATGATGAACCCGTTCTGGACGAACACCCAATCACCTACCACCAGCTCAGGCACGTACATTGCCGAGCATTGCCTCTTCTGCCCCGCCATATCCACTGTCGCCATCGGCAGTGGACCATCGGCGATTGCCAAAACCCGGGCAGGAATTCCAAGACACATCGTGTTACTTCGTCCTCTCCACTACAGTCGGGGCGTCTGCCAAACCACGGCTATCCGTTGTCATTTTGTCCGCAGGTGCACCGGCATGTTCCTGCATCTTGAATGTCATCACTCCCGCAGGTGCCGAGCTACATGGTAGGCACGGATCGGCGGCCCAGATGGACTTCTCGACCCCCGCAGTCTCCCCTCCACCGCACAGCTGCTCGGTGAGCATACGAGTCAGCCAGGGTTCATTCTGCGCAGTTGGCGTCATAATCTGACAATCTGTGATGATGCCGTCAGCCCCTGCCGTATAGCGATGCACCAACAGCCCACGTGGCCCGTCAACCATCCCGACACCACTGCGATGCCCTTCAAAATCAGCATTCTCAATCGCTGTCGCGGCATTCGGATCGCACACATAGTCGCCTAGCAGTTCCCCGTCGGCAAGCACCCGCTTTGCCCAAGCCACGGTGTCAGCGAGAAGCTGGCGTTGGGCGTCGCGTGGGCTGATTCCACGCTTATCGACGACAACCTGCCTGGAGACCGGCCCCACCCGGTAGAAATCTGCCCGCTGACCTTTACCGCCGTCCTTGCCCAGCTCCTTTGAGGCATCAAACACCGGTCTGGGAGCGGCATCGCCCGGACGGGACTCCCGAACGCGTGTAGGCCAATCAGCAGCCGGGAAAATCTGCGCCGCGGTATCGGTGTCATGCCGCGCGACTGCCAGGTAGCTTCCTAACGGAGCAAGCTCACCATCAGCATCGACAACTACGACATCGAGGCCGTCAAAAGTATCTGTCCAAGCATCAGGAGCATCGGGGGCGGCAAGAAGCTCCACTTCCTTGATTACCGCCGTCGCAGCCAGCGCCTCCAGAGCACTTTCTGCCTCAGAAACCAGCGACTTGTCCACTGTCGCGCGCACGCCTCCGGGGACTGCGACATCCGGGAAGTGCGACGGTGCCCCCGCTGCACGCATCAGAGCTTTTCCGGCACGCTTCATTGCCCGCGCCCCCTCGCGGTCGACGGCCACAAACTTGGTCGCTAGATTGTCCAAGGTCGACCCGGCCGCTAGCAGCTCTCGAATCAACTGTGCGGTTCGGGGAATGTCGGAAATCCCGTAGAGGTCCTCCACCGCTCGCACGCCTGCAAGGTGATGCACAACCGGACAAAGGCCACATAGCCGCTTGGTGATATCTGGCACATCCAACGCCCGCTTCCCGACCAGCATCCCGTCGATACGCGGCAGCCCTGAAAGGTCGAAGGACACCTGTGTGATGGCACCGTTGTCATCGCGATAGACATCCAGTCGTGCCTCGAATGGGTCAACAAGCTCATCGAGCTGGATGTGCTGGGTAGCCGGAACGGATTTGGATGACATGGTCCGCCTGCGCCTCCTTCGCGCTGAGTGCTTCGCCATAATGGTATCTGTGCATGAGCTTGGATTGTTGACCAGCGTGGTGGAAAAGATTGCCGAGGTCTGCCCGGGACGTACCGTGACAAAGGTGTCAATGCGTGTGGGCGACCGCTCCGGAGTCGTCTACGATTCCCTCATCGCCGCGTGGCCTGTGGCCAGTGCCGCGACGCAGTGTGAGGGCGCCGAGTTAGACGCCGAGCTCATTGTCTCGACGGTCTACTGCCCCACCTGCGAGGCCGAGCATGAAATTGATGAATTCTATGCTCTAACCTGCCCTGTCTGCGGCACCCCAACTGCGGATTTGCGGCACGGCCGCGAGTTTGAAATCTCCAGTGTTGAGGTCAACGCTGAGGGCGAGAGTTAGACGTCGCTTTCGCGCTCGTCGGCAAGCCAGCTGTCGATGAGCTCGCGCGCAACCTCAGTCGCCTCCTCAATGCCGCCAAGTGCCGTGTTGCTGAGCCCCACCACCATGTCGGCAGACTCGTAGACCACTCCCACCACACCGACGCGCTCAGGCTCCTGCCCCAGCAGTCGCGCCGCGGTGAGCAAATCCAGCAAGCCGACCTGATGCGCGGACAGCTTTGCCGCCAATAGTCGCGGGATCTGGTCACCAACGAGCTTGACGACGGTACCGGGATCCCCGGGACCAGCGAGAGCGTCGAGCAACAATAGGTTCTTGGCCTCCTGCACGATGGGCAGCAACTCCATACCGCAGGTGCCACCATCGATGTAGGCAACCGCACCCGTCCATTCGTCCCCTCGCCCGGCGAGGTTCGCAGGATCATCGAGGTTGGAGGGCGACCAGACCAGATGCGCAGAATCCCCAGCCTGCGTTGTCTGCCCCATGCCTGCAGATTCCAGTTCTGGGGCAAGACGCCTCAGCAGCTCGAGACCAATGCCGTCGTCGCCCATGACGGGGTTGCCGATGCCAAGAACCGTCACCAACGGAGTGCCAGCATCAGCACCGGTGACTGCGTCGGACACCTTATCGTTACCCAATGATCTCCTATCCAATGCGTGGAGAGTCAACCGGTTGCGTGCCGCGCGGTAGCCAGACAGAGCCACCAATCATCGAGGACAGACCACCGTGGTTGTGCACCGCATCGGAGCGGATGACCAGGTAGACGTGAATGATGGCGAAGAGCCAAATCAGGTACATGATGATTGTGTGAATCAGGCGGAAGTAGCCGATGCCAATCCAGTGCGTCGGCATAGCCAGCAGCTGGAAGAACCAGTTGGACTGATCCATCATCGCGTATAGCGACAAGCCTGTGAGCATCTGAATGAAACACATCACATAAATGCCGGTGTACGCCAGCTGCTGCAGCGGATTGTGAGCGAAGTAGAACGGCCCTTCCTTGCGCAGGAAGAGGTAGTACTGCATCGTGTGCCAGAGGTCTTTAACATCCTGCTTGTTATAAATCGGCCATAGCGCACGCCATCGTGTTTGTCGGTCGTGGGTAACAAACAGCAGAATGACACGCCATAGCCCCACCGCGATCCATAGGAATCCGGCTAAGAAGTGCGCGAAACGGACATATCCCATCGCGAAGCCCGCGGCCGAGCCGTCATAGGTGCGCTCGGTCAAATAGGGCTGCATGATGTACCAGCCGGTAAAGGTCATCACCAACATCAGCGCCAGGTTCAACCAATGCTGAACGCGCAGCGCCCATCCCCACAGGTGAACCTCGACCCACGAACCGGAACCCTTTTTGTTTTCCGCAATGGCCTCGTCGAGTTTCCGCAGCCCCATTGCCACGAATCCTTCGAAGATGAACTCTCCGATGATATTTCCGTCTTTGTCAATGGGCGCAAGCGCGACGCCCATACTGCGGTGCCCGCGACCATGGTGCATGTTCGCGTTACGACGAAGTAGAACGCCTTCCTCACGGGACATCGTGGATGCCTCAACGACCGCATTCAATTCACCGCGCATGATGGCGACATCGACCGTTTGATCCGCAATGTTGAGGCCGTGCACCTTGGCGATGGAGTAACGGCGGTCAGGTGTTGCCGGGTCGTAGGAATCCGGGGTCAGTTTCATCAGTGGCGTGCCGTCGAGATGGAAAAGATCGTCACGACGACGACGCAAACTGACCTTCAGCGCAAGGTCGACAGGATCGCGGGAGTCGTCCGGGACAATTGCTGCGGCCTGAATGACCTCGGATGGCGACAACCAGTGGCTGGTGTGTGCGTCAATAACCGCAATAACCAGGGGGTTGCCCTTGGAATCTTTTAGTCGCAGTTCCGGATTTTCACTCACTGGGGGTGTCATGCCGTCGTCACCTTAAACATTTCCTGACCAGCCGGATCCAAAATGTGGACTGCGCAGGCCATACATGGATCGAAGGAATGAATCGTGCGAAGTGGTTCAAGCGGCTGCTCGGGATCAACCAGCGGATGCGTGCCATCGCCAGCCAGCGCGTGCTCGTATGGGCCAAGCTGCCCCTTCGGGTCACGGCCACCGGCCAGCCACGTGGTCGGAACCACGGCTTGGTAGTTGGTCACCTTGCCATTTTCAATTTTGACCCAGTGGCTGAGCATGCCACGAGCGACCTCGAGGAAACCCACGCCCTGGCACTTTTCCGGCCACGTGGTCGGCTCCCAACGGCTGTTGTCGAAGACATCGATGTCGCCGTTCTTCAGAGCCTCAACGAACTCCGGGAAAATGTGATCTGCCAAGTAATTGGCGGTGGTCACAGACTCCACAGCACGTGCGTAGGTGCGTCCCGCAGTGGAGTTCATCTGCTCAATGCGCAGGTCGAGCTTATCCATGACCTCGTCGACCAGGCGCATTGTCTCCGGCTCCTTCTGCAGGTACGCCAACAGCACACGAGCAACCGGGCCAACTTGAACAGCGCGACCGTCGTAACGCGGCGCCTTCGACCAGGTGTACTTTTCATTGTCCGACAGCCACTCATACGGCGGCTTCGGGCCGGTGTAGTTCACAGTTGTCTCGCCGTCGTACGGCTTCAGGCCGACATCATCGCCGGCTTCCTGCGTATACCAGGCGGAGTTGATGAATTCCTCGATCTTTTCCGGCTGGAATGGGTGGAGCTTGGTGTAGTCACCGTCGAGAATGACACCGGGCTTGATGTTTGGATGCACCGTCTGGACACGGGACTTAGCCGGGTCGCCGGAGTAAGTGGCGCCGGCCATGCCTACCGCCAGGAAGCTGTCGGAGGAGCGACCGATGTCGAAGTAGTCCTTGTAAACGCTCATGATGGCGACTGCATCTGGGTAGAAGCAGTCATTGACGAACTCCACGATCTCGTCGATCCAGGACTTGATCTGATCAATGCCGACTTGGTTGACAGTCTCCGAGCGTTCCGGGTCGATGGAGCACGCCATGCCTCCGACCAGGAAGTTCGGGTGTGGATTCTTACCGCCGAAGACGGTGTTAATGCGGATGATAGAGCGCTGGAAAGCCAAGGCGTCGAGGTAGTGCGACACTGCCATCAGGTTGGCCTCAGGTGGCAAGCGGTAGTCCTCATGTCCCCAGTAGCCGCCGGTGAAGATGGACAGCTGGCCGGAGTCCACAATGCCCTGCACGGTCTCCTTGACCCGGGCGAAGGTTTCTTCGTTATTGCCCTTCCACGTCGAGCCGATCGACTGCGCGAACTCAACGGTCTTCTTCGGATCTGCCTCGAGAGCCTTCGTGACATCAATCCAGTCCAGACCGTGAAGATGGTAGAAGTGAACGACGTGGTCGTGAATCTCCTGCGAGCCAATCACCAGGTCGCGAATACGACGTGCCTGCGGGGGCGGTGTCGAGCCAATGGCATCTTCGACAGCGGCAATGGACGCCACCGAGTGAGTACCCGTGCACACACCACAGATACGACCAACGAATGCCCAAACATCGCGAGGATCGCGGTTTTTCACAATGGTTTCGATACCGCGGAACTGAGTAGTCTCACTCCACGCGGTTTTGATCTGGTCTCCCTCGCGTTCCAGCTCAATGCGAAGGTGTCCCTCGATTCGGGTAATCGGGTCGATTACAACTTTTTCCGTAGCCATGTCCTATGCCCCCTTAGTTGTCCTTCGAATCGGATGCTGTCTCGCTCTGCGTGCCTGGTGAGTTTGAAGGAAGGTCGACCATCGGTGGCTTCCGGCCTTCCACACCACCAAACGCAGCCAACACCTTTTCTTCGCCGTTGGAGCGCCTTATCTTCAGTTCCTTCACCAGTGTGAGTCCGCCATGGACCGCGGCACCCGCGGCAGTGGCAGCCAGCAGTCCAACGCCGACCGTGTTCACGCTGGACTCCACTCCAATACCCGGGATTCCCGGCAGCTTGTCGTAGAACGGAGTGAACTGGTCGAAGAAGTCCTTCTCAGTACAGCCAATACATGGGTGACCAGCACCGATTGGCCAACCGGACTTAAGGTTCCACTGCACGATTGGGCATGGGCTAAACGTGGATGGCCCCTTACAGCCGACCTCGTAAAGGCACCAGCCGTTTCGTGCGCCCTCGTCGTCGAAGGTTTTCACGAACTGACCGGCATCGTAATGCGCGCGACGCGGACAGGAGTCGTGAATACGCTGGTCGTAGGCAAACTTTGGCCTTCCCTCAGCGTCGACCTCCGGAGTCTTGCCATAAGTGAGTACGTACGTCAGGGTGGCCGTAATCACCTCACCAATCGGCGGACAACCAGAGACGTTAATCACCGGCTTATCCTTGATAATCTCATCGACGCCCTTAGCGCCGGTCGGATTCGGCTTAGCAGCCTGGACAGAACCCCAGACTGCGCAGGCACCAACGGCCAGGATTGCCGTGGCCTTCTCAGCAGCCTCGAGCAGCACCTGCTCTGCCGACTTACCACCAATGGTGCAGTACGCACCGTTCTCGCCGGTCGGAATCGAGCCATTGACCACCAGAATGTGGTCCTCCGCATTCATGTCATCCAAAGCTTTTTCGGCCGCGTGCCCGGACGGTGCCATGAGCAGCTCGTTATAGTCCATTGAAACCAGGTTCAGCACCACGTCTTCAGCAGTCGTGCCTCCGGAACGCAATACGGATTCCATACATCCGGTACATTCCTGCAACTGCAGCCAAGCCACCTTCGGCTTCTTTACAGCCGAGAGCTTATCTGCGATTTCCTCCGCTGAGGGAGTCAGTGACTGCGCCGCAGCCTCACCGACATTCGGAGTTCCGGCGGCAAAAATTGCCGCCATAGTGCCACAAAACTTCATGAAACTGCGCCGTGAGACACCAGCTCTAGCGAGGTTTTCGCCGAGGGTCCCTTCCTGCCAATTCGCGCCACTAATCATTTTTTTCGCTGCGCCTTCTGCTTAGTTATTAGGAATATTGGTTTCGAGGTTTTACAACTACCAAGGCCCATTGCCTATACATGGCCAAGTATAGCGACCTAAGAACAACCTGAATAATGGTGCTGCGCTGCGGTTATAACAAAATAATATGCAAGATAAATGTTGCGTAAATATAGCTCCAGGTACAGGTAGTGAACGTGAAAAACCGCCACAGATTACAGCGGGATATCACCTATCCCCCACTAAGGTGGAGCGAAGCGAGGGGGGGGGTAACGGAGCCGTCGTCAAGCATGCCGTGACGCCTCCCATTGCTTCACGACGGCCCCCGGCGCGCGCTTAATCAACCAGCGCAGGGTTGACCCAACGGAGCCATTCGTCGATGCCCTCCCCGGTCTTAGCGGAGACCTCAATCACCTTCACGCCTGGATTGACCTTTTCCAGGTTGGCGCGGAAGAGCTCCATGTCGAAGTCAAGGTACGGGGCAAGGTCCATCTTGTTGATAACCACTACCTGCACAGAGCGGAACATCACCGGGTACTTGACCGGCTTATCCTCCCCCTCGGTGATGGAGTAGACCATTGCCTTGCGAGTCTCACCGACCTCAAACTCAGCCGGACAGACAAGGTTTCCCACATTTTCAATCATGACCAGGTCAAGCGTGGACAGATCCAGCCCCTCGAGCGCGCGGGAGACCATCGGGGCGTCCAAGTGGCATTCACCACCGAATCCGTTGCCCGTGTTCAGCAGCGAAATCTGTGCCCCGTAACCCTCCAGGCGGTCGGCATCGAGAGCCGTCTCAATATCGCCCTCGATAATGCCGACGCGCAGCTTTCCCTGCGCAGCCGCCAGTGTCTTCTCCAACAGCGCAGTCTTGCCTGAACCCGGGGAGCTCATCAGGTTGATGGCTTCCACGCCATGCTCAGCAAGCAGCTCGCGATTATGCTCCGCGCGGTGGTCGTTCTCGCTGAAGATGTCCTCGAGGATGGTCACGCGTTCCACGCCGGTTTCATAACCTGAGTGGTCGCCGTGGCTAGTGTCATCGGGATCGGCGAGATGAACGTGGTCATGGCCGTGATGGTGGTCATGGTCGTGGTCATGATGATGGTGGTGGTGGTGTGCGTCATCGCCGTCATGCCGGTGGAAACGTCCCATGATAAAACCGTCTTTCCTACTTGTGCGTGTCGACGTCGATGTCGACGATTGTGAACTCTTCCCCCGAGATTACGCGTCCCGGCTTTCCACACGTGGGGCACAGCAGGCCGTCGAGTGGCCCCACCTGTTCGCGATGCCCGTGCGTGCATTCGACAACCGCAGGTACCCAGTCAATATCCAATTTCGCGTCCCCCAAACCGGTATCGCGACTGACGAAATCCCACGCGTATGAAAGGGTTTCTGGCACAACCTGCCGTAGAGCGCCTATCCGCAGGTGCACAGTGCGTACAGTTCGACCTTCGGCTGCTCTCGTGACAACCTTCGCTAACTGCATGCTCAACGCTACTTCGTGCACAATCTCCAAACTAGCAGTGCGAACGGACCCGAGCCGCTTACGTAAAGTTGAATGCATGGAAAAGGCAGGCGCGACCGGGGCGGGGATGGGTACGAGCATTCAACGCATTCGCTGGCGTATCGAAGGTATCGTCCAGGGGGTCGGATTCCGCCCTTTTGTCGCCACCATCGCCCGGCGCGCGGGTCTCGTCGGCTTCTGTGGCAACGATGAGCAGGGCGTATTCATCGAGGTAGAAGGCACGTCGGACGCCCTCGCTGCCTTCCGCAGCCAGCTTTTCACCGAACTGCCGGCGCTTGCCCGCATCATCAATCACTCCGCCGAGCACATCGCGACACTGGGCCATGAGCGCGAGTTCACCATCGTGCCCTCTCGCCACAGCTACTCCGGCCGCGCACTGCTTCCGCCCGACACTGCACTGTGCCCGGACTGCCGCCGTGAGTTTTTCGACCCTACCAACCCGCGCTACCTCTACCCTTTCATCTCCTGCACCAACTGCGGACCGCGCCTGTCCATCATCACTGAACTGCCCTACGACCGCCCGCGCACCACTATGGCGGCCTTTCCGATGTGCACCCCGTGCGAGCGCGAGTACACCGACCCCACCGACCGCCGCTATCACGCTCAGCCAATCAGCTGCTTCGACTGTGGCCCGCGTCTGAGCTGGCACGATGCAGGCGGCACCACCACCGCCACCTCCCGCGAGGAGGTTCTCGCGCTCTTTCGTCGCGCACACGCACTGCTTGACGACGGCGCCCTGCTCGCCGTCAAAGGTATTGGTGGTTTTCACCTGGTCTGCGATGCCACCAATGACGCTGCCTGCGAGAAACTACGGATGCGCAAACGTCGACCCGACAAACCGTTGGCGGTAATGGCCCCCACTGTTGACACCGCTGCCCAACTGGTTGAGTTAACTGAGCAGGAGAAGCGTTTCCTCGACTCCCCTGAGGCACCGATTGTGATTGCACCGAAGCAGCGGTCGGGGCCGCTTTCCAATCTCATCGCACCGGGCCTCGACAGCTTCGGGATTATGCTTCCGTACTCAGGCATTCACCTGCTGCTTTGCGATCGCCCGCTCGTGGTCACCAGCGGCAACCTCAGTGGCGAGCCCGTCTGTACCGACAATGCCGACGCGCTGAAGAAGCTCGGTCACATCGCCGACGCTTTCATCCTCCACGACCGCGAAATCCACGTACCCGTTGAAGATTCGGTTTTCATCGGCACCGCCCCATCGCGCCGGTCCCGCGGCTTCGCTCCCGTCCCCGTTTCAATCACGCCCACCGATTCTCGTAGCCACACTGGCCCTGGCACCAGCGCCCGGAGCACGTCCCAACCCACCATTTTCGCGACCGGCGGAGAGCTGAAGAACACTTTCGCTATCGCGCATGGGGACCTCGCTCACGTCTCCGCGCACATTGGCGACATGGGTTCGTGGGCCAGCCAGAAGGCCTACCAGAGAGCAGTTGACCAGCTCCTTTCCATGCGCGATGCGACCCCGGACCTTGTCGTCTGCGATCTTCATCCGGGCTACGCCACGACCGCCTTCGCCGAACGCTTCGCCGCCGAGCACGACATCGACCTCCTCTCGGTTCAACACCACTTCGCGCACGCGCTCTCCCTACTCGCGGAGCACCGTCTCCTCTCCCCCAATGCGGGTCATGCAGTTGTCGCCACTCTCGACGGCACCGGCTATGGCACCGATGGCTCCATCTGGGGCGGCGAGATCCTCACGCTCAGTCGCAGTTCCGCAACCTGGGAACGCACCTGGCACTGCCCCACTTTCCCGTTGGTCGGAGGCGATCGCGCCGTCACGCACCCGTGGCGGCTCGCCCTCGGTCTCGCGCACGAGTGGGAGCTTGACGATGACCACCTCCTGCGCAATCTCTCCAACGAGCGCGAAGTAGCCCTGGTTAAAAGCCAGTTGGCGACGGGAGTTGGCACAGTGCAAACTTCTTCTCTCGGCCGCATATTCGATGCCGCCGCAGCACTGCTGCTTCCTCGCTGGCGTGGTGGCGGGGCCATCAGCTACGAGGCGCAAGCGGCCATGGAGTTGGAGGCAGCGGCGACTCGCTACGTGAGGTCACATGCGGAAGCGCTTGGAGCGGTCAGTTCAGAGACCAAGCCAGTGCCCTTCCAGGACGTCATTCGGGAGGCGGTAGCTTCGCCTGACGCTGAGCAGGCCGCATTTGTGTTTCACGGTGGGGTCGCGGGTGTCGTCGGCAAGCGATTGGTGCAGGCTGCGGAGGAAGCCGGCACCGATGTTGTCGGCGTCAGCGGGGGTTGCGCGAATAATGCGCTGTTGATGGAGCTGCTGCGGCGCGAAGTTGCAGCTGAGGGCATTACTCTGTTGCAGCATCAAATTGTGCCGCCGGGCGATGGCGGATTGAGTCTTGGTCAGGCGGTGGCCGGCCGCCTGCTGGCGGCAACGGGCATGGATGTCTAGCAGATGCGCGGCAGCGGGTCGCCGACCAACATGTCCACCATGCGGGTGCCACCGAATCCGGTGACCAGTACCACGGAAGCGGCGGGCTCGTCCTCGATGGAGCCGATATCACAAGCCTCGGAAGCCCCGGCTGCGTGGAGTGCACTGAGCGCTGCCTCGGATTGCTCGGCGGGGACAACGGCGACGAATGTACCTTCATTGGCGACGTAGAGCGGATCGATGCCGAGCATGTCACAGGCGCCACGGGTCATTTCACGGACCGCAATGGATTCGTCGTCAAGCACAACACCAAGACCGGTGCCGCGGGCGAGCTCGTTGGCAACGGTCCCGAGGCCGCCGCGGGTGGCATCGCGCATCCAGCGAGTGCCGGGTGCAGCTTCAAGTAGCGCTTCGACCAGACCATTGACAGCGCGGGTATCGGACTCGATAGGCGCGGCCAGAGCCAAGTCGCCGCGGGCGAGCATGACGGCCATGCCGTGATCGGCGATTGGACCGGAGACGAGGATGCGGTCTCCGGCCTCGATGTTTGCGTAGACAGATCCTGCCGTAGCGGCACCGGCGTAGTCGCCGCGGACCACGCCCACCCCGGCCGTGGTGATGTAGACCTGGTCACCTGCGCCCTTCGGCACAACCTTGGTGTCGCCGGCGACGATGCTCACCCCTGCGGCATCGGCAGCGACGCGCATACTCGCCACAATGCGGCGCAGAGTCGCAATCTCCAGCCCCTCTTCCAGGATGAACGATGCGGTCAGCGCCAGGGGCCTGGCTCCAGCTACCGCCAGATCGTTAATCGTGCCGTTGACGGCCAAATCCCCGATGTTGCCGCCCGGGAACTCGATGGGATTGACCACATAGGAGTCGGTGGACATTGCCAACCGCGCCCCACCATGTGCAGAAGCTGCCGCAGCTTCGACGACGGCATCGGCAGCGAAGAGCCCGGAGTCGCCACCCTGCCCTAGAATTTCATTGCCATAGGCGTCGAAAAAGACCTGTTCAACTAGAGCTGCGGATGCCTTTCCACCGGAGCCGTGTTGCAAGGTGACGTAGTCGTCGAGAAGCCTGAACGGACGTGCCCGAACGCGACCAATATTGGTGTTTACCTTGGCTTCGTTGGTGTTCAGACGATTCTTCGGCTGCATGCTCACTATCCCTAACTTCACAGCTGGTGGCGGACAAAACTGCTTGCGTCACTCGTCCTTCGAAAACGAGGCTCGCTGCCTCTGATGGTAGTCTCGATAAGTATTGCAAACGAGGAGAAGCGTATGTGTCTTGGTGTCCCTGCCGTCATCACAGAAGTCCACGATGCTGCCCGTGCAACAGTGGAAATTGGTGGCGTCGCACGCATGATTTCCACCGATTTACTTGTTGACGAGAACCTCACCGCCGGTGACTGGGTTCTCGTACATGTCGGTTTCGCCATGAGCAAGATCGACGAGGAAGAAGCCAGACTTTCGCTCCAGCAAATCAAACAGCTAGGCGGCGACACTTACGAGGATGAGCTGGAATCCTTCTCATCGTCACAGATCAACTGAGGGGCTGGACGGCACCATGAAATACGTTGACGAATTCCGCGATCCCGCCGCTGCGAAGAAGCTGCTCGCACGCATTGAACGCGAGGCCACCAAGCTGGAGAAGCCCATCGCGCTGATGGAAGTCTGTGGCGGGCACACGCACACCATTTACCGCTACGGCTTGGAAAACCTCCTACCCGAAAACATCGAGCTGATCCACGGACCCGGCTGCCCCGTCTGCGTCATCCCCATGGGTCGCGTCGACGATGCCATTTGGCTGGCACAGCAGGAAGACGTCATTTTCACGACCTTCGGCGACATGATGCGCGTGCCGGGGTCCGAAACGTCGCTGATGCAGGCACGTGCGCGCGGCGCCGATGTGCGCTTTGTCTACTCGCCTCTCGACGCGCTGAAGATCGCCACCGATAACCCCGATAAGCAGGTCGTTTTCTTCGCCGTTGGGTTTGAGACAACCGCCCCGTCGACTGCCGTGACCATTGAGGCCGCGCGCCGGCAGGGAGTGGAAAACTTCTCCGTATTTTCCAACCACGTACTCATCGAGCCGCCACTGCGCGCCATCGTCAACGGCGGCGAAACCAAGGTCGATGGTTTCATCGGCCCAGGTCACGTGGCTACAACCACCGGCACGGACGCCTTTGAGTTCCTGCCGCGCGAGTTTAATCTGCCAGTGGCGGTCACCGGTTTTGAGCCATTGGATGTGCTCCAGGCCGTCGTCATGCTGCTGGATCAATTCGTCAGCGGCGACGTTGCTGCCGGTAAGTCGCGGGTGGACAACCAGTACGCGCGCGTCGTTCGCTCCTCCGGCAACACCACCGCGCAGAAACTTATGGACCGCGTCTTTTCCCTCCGCGACACCTTCGAGTGGCGTGGCCTCGGCTGGATTGAAAACTCCGGCCTCGGCATCTCTGAGGAATACGCGGCATTCGACGCCGAGCGCCGTTTCCAGGTGCCGGGGCGCCGTATCCCAGATCCCGTGACCTGCGAATGCGGCTCTGTGCTCACCGGCCACATCAAGCCCTGGCAGTGCGCGGTCTTCGGCACTGCCTGCACCCCGGCGACCCCCATCGGCACCTGCATGGTCTCCCCCGAAGGCGCTTGTGCGGCGTACTACAACTTCGGCCGCATCGATCGGAAGGTCACCGAGAACCTGGCGAAATCTCGCCGCTAGTTACTCCGTAATTCCCGCTCGCGCGAGCGCTGCCACGGCTTGCTTTACGACGGGCGCGTCAATCATTTCACCATCGAGCTGGAAGGCGCCGGTATGCGTTCCAGCGTGCTTGACAATCTCCCGGGCGCGGGCCAGCGTTGCGTCCGACGGCTTGTATGCCTTACGCACCGGTGGCACCATCGCCGGGTGAATACAGGCAGTAGCCAGGAATCCGCACCCCACTGCGTCGAGTGCCTCGAGATACTGGCCACGCTCATCCCGGAAATCAGCGTGAATGGCATCAATGGCGGCAATGCCCGCTGCAGCTGCATGGACCTGAACAAGTGCTCGCGCCAGACGCTGCGGGTCTCGGTAGTGGCGACGTGGGTTTTCATCCACACTCTGCCGCGAGGACACCCCGCCGAGTTCGGCGGTCAGGTCTTCGGCACCCCAGAACAGACCCACAACGTCCGGGTGCGTGGCAATCTGCTGGATATTAATCATGGCCTGCGGGGTTTCAATCATCGCGATGATCTTCAACCCCTCGAGCTCTGCGGGGATGGAGTCTCGAATCTTGGGCACCATGACGATGTCGTAATCACATGCACGGGCAAAGGCGACATCCTCCGCGAAGGTCGGAGTCCCGGGACCGGTGATCCGAAGAATAGTCGTCTCCGGGTCGAGCGGATTGTTGATGATGTTCGCACGTGCCTGCTCGTGATTGTCAACGGCAGCGCCGTCTTCCAGGTCAATGATGACCATGTCCGATCGTTCAGCAGCTTTCTGGAAACGTTCCGGACGGTCAGCCGGGGCGAAGAGTAGCGCCGGGCCAGAGGGAAGCCAAGGGAAGGTCTGTTCACCATCGAGGGAGCTAAAGCCTGTCATAGCTCCTAACCTAATTGAAAACTCGAATCACCTTCGCGCAGGGGCTCCCCCAGGAGACAACAAAACCCGCGTTGTGGCATCCATAGAGTGGAAACCACAACGCGGGCTTGCTGAGTTTTTCAGCCTTTCGCGATTAGTCGCGGTACAGCAGCAGCGCATCGCCCTGACCGCCGCCACCGCACAGGGACACACCAGCGCGACCCGAACCGCGACGGTTCAGCTCCATCGCAGCGGTCAGAGTCAGGCGGGCACCAGAGCAGCCAATCGGATGGCCGAGGGCAATCGCGCCACCGTGGATGTTGGTCTTCTCCAGCGGGTAGTCCAGCTCACGCAGGGACTTGACGGCCACCGCACCAAATGCCTCGTTGATCTCGATGAAGTCGAGCTCCTGCGCGTCCCACTCAGCGCGACGCAGGGCCTCCTTCAAAGAGTCCGCAGGCTGAGCGTGCAGGGAGTTATCCGGACCTGCGGTCTGGCCAGCCTTGCCCACAACTGCGAGGTAGTCCAGTCCGTGCTTTTCTGCGTAAGCACGCGATGCCAGCACAACTGCTGCGGCACCGTCGGAAATCGGCGAGGAGTTACCGGCAGTGATGGTGCCGTTTTCCTTCAGGAAGACCGGGCGCAGCTTAGCCAGGGTCTCCACCGTGGTCTCCGGGCGAATGCCCTGGTCGGTGTCGACAACTACCGGGTCACCCTTGCGCTGCGGAATCTCGATTGGAGCGATTTCCTGCGCGAAAATACCGTCTTCCTGCGCCTTAGCCGCACGCTGGTGAGAAGCGGCCGCAACCTCGTCCTGCTGCTCGCGGCTAATGCCGAGGTCGCTGTTCGGACCGTCGGTAAGCGTACCCATGGACACACCATCGAAGGAGTCGACCAGACCGTCGCGCTCCAAGGTGTCCTCCAGCTTCAGCGCACCGAAGGACTTGCCCTGACGAACACCGCGTGCAACGTGCGGAGCGTGCGTCATGGACTCCTGACCACCTGCAACAACGACGTCTGCATCACCGAGACGAATCAAGCGAGCGGCGTGAATGACAGCGTTTAGGCCCGAGAGGCAGACCTTGTTAACGATCTCAGCAGTCGTATTCCATGGCAGACCCGCCTTAATGGCGACCTGTCGAGCCGGGTTCTGGCCAGCACCTGCGAGAATCACCTGGCCCAGAACGACGTGCTGAACCTCTTCCGGGGCAACGCCGGAACGCTGGACAGCGTGCTTGACAGCATGAGCGCCAAGTTCGACGGAAGTAAGCGGTGCCAGCTGACCGAGCAGCTTGCCCTGCGGGGTGCGGGCACCAGCGAGGATAACGACATCATTCGGGCTGGGAGCTGGAAGGTTACTCATGGATGGATTCTCCTAAGTCAAAACTGATGAGTGTGGACTGACCATGATTGCTGCGTATTTAATTCTCGAGGTCAACCACGTATGCGGCTTCGGTGTTGGCCTCGATATCTGCCAGCGTCACCCCAGGTGCCAGCCTGCGTAGCACCAGGTGATCATCAGCGACATCGAAGCTTCCCAGGTTGCTAATAATCCTTTTCACTACTTTTGCACCTGTGAGGGGCAGTTCGCAGGCTTTTACCAATTTTGGTTTGCCATCTTTGGAAACATGATCGGTCAAAACCACCACTCGAGGGGTACCGGCGACCAAGTCCATCGCACCGCCCATGCCCTTGACCATCTTTCCCGGAATCATCCAATTGGCCAGGTCACCGCACTGGCTCACCTCCATCGCACCCAACACGGCCATTTTCACGGCACCGCCGCGAATCATGCCGAAACTGGTGGCGGAGTCGAAGATTGCCGCGCCCGGCACCAATGTCACGGTCTGCTTCCCCGCATTGATGAGGTCAGCATCCTCTTCGCCTTCATATGGGAAGGCACCCATTCCCAGAATTCCGTTTTCACTCTGCAGCAGAACGCGCACGCCTTCGGGAATATGGTTTGCCACCAGTGTCGGAATGCCGATACCCAGATTCACATAGTCGCCATCGCGCAGCTCTTCAGCGGCCTGCTGTGCCATCTCGTCACGGCTCCAGCCCTTGTCCATAATTGTCTTCGCAGGTGCCATTTAAATCTCCTCCCCTGCTGCCGCGTCACCGGCATCGTGGCTGGAATCGGTATTGCGTGGCCGAGTTGTGCGCTTTTCAATGAGCTTCTCGCGTCCGTCACCGCGAACGATGTGCTGGATATACACACCCGGAGTCATCACCAGATCCGGGTCGATCTCGCCGCGGCCAAGCAAGTACTCCACCTCTGCAACGGTCACCTTGCCGGATGCTGCGCACAGCGGGTTGAAGTTCTGCGCGGTCCGGCGATAGACAAGGTTGCCGTCAATATCGCCGTGGTAGGCGTGCACCAGGCCGATGTCGGCAACGATGCCACGCTCCTGCACGTAGGTCTGTCCGTCGAAGTCGGCGTGGGGCTTGCCCTCTGCAACGAGCGTGCCGACGCCGGTTGCGGTGTAGAACGCGGGAATACCTGCGCCACCTGCGCGAAGACGCTCTGCCAGAGTGCCCTGTGGGGTGAACTCCACCTCGATTTCTCCTTCGAGGTACTGGCGAGCAAACTCCTTGTTCTCGCCGACGTAGGAGGCCACTACCTTTGCCACCTGCTTGTTCTCCAGCAGAATGCCGAGCCCAGTACCGTCAATGCCCATGTTGTTGGACACGATGGTGAGGTCTTTTGCCCCGGAGTCGCGCACGCCCTCGATGAGGGTATATGGCACACCGCAAAGGCCGAAACCGCCGACTGCCAGGGTCATTCCATCAGTGACGAGGCCTGCGACAAGCTCGCGACCGGTCTGATCAGTTGTTTTTGACATTGTTCTACACCCAGCCCAGGATTCGCGGAGCCATCTCACGCATCTCAACCTTGCGAACCTTGCCCGACGCGGTCATCGGAAACTCCTCGACGACGTGGACGTAGCGCGGAATCTTGTGACGCGACAGCTTGCCGTGGGCAAAGGCCGCCACATCGTCAGCGGTGAGGTCTTCCACATCGTCGTGCAGAATTACCCATGCCATGATCTCTTCGCCGTACTTGTCATCCGGCACGCCGATGACCTGTGCATCGACAACAGCCGGGTGGGTGAACAGGAACTCTTCAATCTCGCGCGGGTAGATGTTCTCACCACCGCGGATGAGCATGTCCTTAATACGTCCGGTGATGGACAGGTAGCCCTCGTCGTCAAGTACACCCAAGTCGCCGGTGTGCATCCAACCGTCGGTGTCGATGGCCTCGGCGGTCTTTTCCGGGTGCTCCCAGTACTCCTTCATAACGGAGTAACCGCGAACGACAACCTCGCCCTGTTCACCTCGCGGCAGCGTCTCGCCCGTTTCTTCACAAATGATGCGGGCTTCCAAGTGCGGCATGATCTGGCCGACGGTGTTGACGCGCTTTTCCAGCGGGGAATCCGCGCGGGTCTGGAAGGACACCGGCGAAGTCTCGGTCATGCCGTAACAGATGGCAATCTCACGCATATTGAGCTTGTCCATCACATCACGCATGGTCTTCGACGGGCACGAGGTACCTGCCATCACACCTGTGCGCAGCAGCGACAGGTCGTAAGGGGAGCCGTATTCCTCCTGGTCGTGGGCTTCTTCAAGCTCATTGATGAACATCGTCGGCACGCCGTAGAGGCTAGTGGCCTTAGCCGAGTGCACAGCCTTGAGAGTTTCGCGCGCCTTAAACGACGGCGCTGGAATGACAATGGCGGCACCGTGGGTGAAGGCGGCGAAGGTGCCGATCACCATGCCGAAGGTGTGGAAGAACGGCACCGGCACACAGATGCGGTCGGCCTCGGTGTAGCCCAACAGCTCACCGATGAAGTAACCATTGTTCAGCAGGTTGCGGTGCGTCAGCGTAGCGCCCTTGGGAAAGCCTGTCGTGCCCGAGGTGAACTGGATGTTGATCGGATCATCCGGCTTCAGCTGGGAGGTGTACTCGCTCAGGTCATCGATTTCGCTGTGCATGTGCTCGTACCACTCGGAGGAGCCGAAGTAGATGACCTTGTCCAGGCGCACACCGCGCTGCTTGGAGGCCTCGATCAGCATGGTTCGGTAATCGGAGTCCTTGTAGCGGCGGGCGGCGAACACCATACGCACACCTGCCTTTTCCAACACGTAGTTCAGCTCGTGCTGGCGGTAAGCCGGGTTGATGTTGACCAGCACCAAGCCGATGTGGTGGCAGGCGTACTGCACCACGGTCCACTCCCAGCGGTTGGTGGACCAAATGCCGATACGATCTCCTGGACGGTAGCCCTCACGGATGAAAGCGCTGGCCAGACGCAGAACTCGGTTGTAGAAACGCTCAAAGGTAAAGGAGACATCCGCGTAGACGTCAACGACGGCGTCGCGGGACGGGAATTTCTCCACAATCGCACGCAGGTTCTCACCGAGAGTCTCATCGCGAAGTGGAGCGGCACCTTGCTCGACACCGGCGCCGAACACGTGGCTCATCTTGTTGCCATCAGCATCGACAACATCCTTGCCGTATGGTGCCGGCACAGTGGTGAAGCCCTCCGGCAGCTTCGAAGGATCAGCAGTGCGCTGTTCTGCGTGGTTCTTCAATGTCGCGGTCATGGGGAGATCTCCTTGGTTTAAGTGACTCCGCATAGTGCGGAGTGCGTTAGGGGAAATGTGTTCTTTAGGGGGATAAATCAGTAGTCATTACCGGCTGTGGGACTAACCGGTTACAGCGGCTCGCCGAGCAATGGCTTCTGCTTGGCGGAAGAGCGGCGCATCCACCATCTGGCCGTCAAAGCTGAAGGCACCGGTGTTCTTTTCCGCTTCCGCCAAGAGCCGACGCGCCCAGTCAATCTCCTCGTCGCTAGGGCGATAAGCCTGGCGGATTGTCGGGACCTGACCTGGGTGAATACAGACGGTGGCAGCGTATCCCAACGCAGCGGCATCGGCTGCCTCCGCAGCTAGCCCATCCGTGTCGGAGATATTGACGTAGATGGAATCCAGACTGGCCTTACCGTGCGCGGCTGCCGCCAGGTGAACGTGGCTGCGGGTATGTACCGCCACACTGCGGTAGCTGCCCGCATGGATACGGCCCGGCGCGAGTGCAGCCTCTGCTTCGCTAAAGCGTGATGACGTTCCCGCCAAGCCCGCCACCAGGTCCTCTGCGCCCCAGAACAGCGCAACGACGCCATCGGCCTGCGCCAGCTCTTCGGCGCGCATGACCCCAAGCGGAGTTTCGATGAGGGCAATGATCTGGGTCTTCTCCCCCAGTGCCGCTACCAACTCATCCACTTGCTGCGCCGAGGAGGCCTTGGGCAGCATCACCTGGCGGAAAGCGGTGCCACGCAGCATGTCAATATCCGCTGCGTAGTCCTCAACCTCCGGTGGATTGACACGCACAATGGTGCGGGCCGGATCGAGGTCACAGGAGACGATAGCCTCGCGGGCAGCCTCACGGTTTTCTGCGCGACAGCCGTCCTCCAGGTCCAGGATCACCATGTCGGCACGGTCAGCAGCTTTAGCGAACCGTTCCGGCCGGTCGGCTGGCGCAAACAGAATTGCAGGGCCCAGCGGCTGCCAGGAGTTATGCGTAGACATGAGCCACTCACTTCCCCGCTGAAGCTGCGTTCTCGGAGCCGTCGTCAAGCGAAGTCGGTGCGCATTGGACGAGCGTGGAACGGACTGCGCGGCAGACGACAGTGCCGTCCTGATTGCGTCCGATGTGCTCAAGCTCGACAATGCCCTGGTTGGGGCGGGACTTGGACAGACGCTTGTTACGGCAGACGGTCTCTGCGTACAGGGTGTCGCCGTGGAACATCGGTGCGGGAAACGCCACTTCGGTGAAGCCGAGGTTGGCGACGATGGTGCCGAGCGTCAGCTGCCCAACAGACAGCCCGACAACCGTCGACAGCGTCCACATCGAATTGACCAGGCGCTCGCCTCCGAATCCCGGCTGCTGGCTCGACCAGTGCGCATCCAGATGCAGTGGCTGGGTGTTCATGGTCAGCGTCGTGAAGAGGACGTCATCGGTTTCAGTGACGGTTCGCCCCGGACGGTGCAGGTAACGCGCGCCAACCTCGTACTCTTCGAACCACAGTCCGCGCTGGACGACGTCGTGGGTGACTTCGGTTGCGTTGTTGTCAGCCATTTTTACAGCCCCAATCCGCGCGCGATCAGCATGAGCTGCACTTCTGTGGTGCCCTCGCCGATCTCCAGGATCTTGGAGTCGCGGTAGTGGCGTGCCACGCGGTACTCGTTCATGAACCCGTAGCCGCCGAAAATCTGTGTCGCGTCGCGCGCGTTGTCCATCGCTGCCTCGGAGGCGATCATCTTGGCGATGTACGCTTCACGACGGAAATCTGCGCCCGCGGCCATCTTTGCGGCTGCGTCGTACCACGCCATGCGTGCGGCATGCGCACGCGCTTCCATTCGTGCGATCTTGAAGGAAACAGCCTGATACTCGCCAATTGCACGGCCCATGGACTGACGTTCCTTGGCGTGACGGACCGACTCATCGACACAGCCCTGGGCGGCACCGGTGGCAAGCGCTGCAATCGCGACTCGGCCCTCCGCCAAGATGGACAGGAAGTTAGCGAAGCCGCGTCCACGGGTGCCCAGCAGGTTCTCCTGGGGGACGCGGACATCGGTGAAGGTCAGTGGGTGGGTGTCGGAGGCATTCCAACCGACCTTGTCGTAAGCCGGTTCCGCGACAAAGCCCTCCGTGCCACTCGGGACGATGATGGTAGAAATCTCCTTCTTTCCATCGTCCTTCTGGCCGGTGACTGCGGTGACAGTAACCAGCGAAGTAATATCCGTGCCGGAGTTGGTGATGAACTGCTTGGCACCGTTGATGACGAAATCATCGCCGTCTTCACGGGCGTTGGTGCGGGTGGCACCGGCGTCGGAACCTGCATCCGGCTCGGTGAGACCAAAACCGGCGAGCTTCTTACCAGCAGTCAGCTCGGGCAGGTAGGTCTCCTTCTGCTTGTCATTGCCGAAGTGGAAGATCGGCATGGCACCTAGGCCAACGCCCGCTTCCAGGGTGATAGCGACCGACTGATCGACCTTAGCCAGCTCCTCCAGAGCGATACCGAAGGACAGGTAGTCGCCGCCCATTCCACCGACTTCCTCAGGGAATGGCAGACCGAACAGGCCCATTTCTCCCATCTGCGAGACAATCTCGTACGGGAAGGTGTGGTTGCGGTCGTGCTCGGCGGAAACCGGATCGACAACTTCGTTGGCAAATTCGCGAACTACTTTCTGCAGTTCCACGTATTCGTCGTCGAGGATGGCGGTTGCAATCTTGGTGCTTTCGGACATGATGAGTGCTCCTTAAAGATTTTGTAGGTGTAGGACCTGATTGGTGCGTTTTGTGTGGGCTTTTATTCTTCGGCTTCGGCCACGGTGATGACGGCCAGCTGCTGGTCACCGGCGACCTGATCGCCCGGCGCGACGGTGAAGCTAACCTCACCTGCAATTTCGGCAGTGAGAGTGTGCTCCATCTTCATGGCCTCCATGACCAACAGAGCCTCACCAGCTTCGACGCGGGCTCCCTCCTCCACCGCCAACGCGATAATCGCGCCGGGCATCGGAGCTTGGATGACGCCAGAGCCGCCTGCATCGGCTTCGGCACCGGTGGTGACTACCTCGGTGCGGGGCAATACCCAGGTGCCGTGGGCACCGGCGACGACGTACTCTTCGTGGTTCGCCGACCCCGCATTGTCGATGGTCTCGACCAGGAAGTGCTGTGCGACTCCGTCGCGGACGATGCGCAGATGTTCCCCGTCGCGAAAGACCGAAACTTTGTAATTTCGCGGTTCTGGAACGTCGATATCTTCGTTCTCCGCTTCGGCCGACAGACCTGCGACTACGTCACCGACAACGACGTCAGCACTCGCCGGGGTGCCCACAATCGAGATCAGACGCGAGTCCTCCCCTGCCCCAAAGCGAATGCGCTGCGCGGCAGGCGCACTGGCACGCCAGCCATCCGGGGTCAGCCACGGTGAGTCGGTGGCTTGTTCAAAGCGGGAAGTCAGCCAGTCCATCGCAGCGGCGAGGTAGACATCGTCCGGTGTTTCGGAGGTGGCGAAGCCTTCCGCCACGCGGTCGAGCAGACCGGTATCAAGATCGCCGGCGCGAACCTCGGGGACGTTCAGCAGGTAGCGACAAAAGTCGATATTGACTCCGACACCTGCGACAACGGTGTCTCCGAGCGCTCGGTCCAACCGCTCGAGCGCCTGCTCACGGTTTTCCCCATGGGAGATGATCTTCATCAACATCGGGTCATAGAGAGATGAGACCTCGGAACCGTCGACAATGCCGGAATCCACCCGGATTCCCGCCCCGCTCGGCTCGACGACACGTGTGACCGTGCCACCGGTGGGCAGGAATCCCGCCGCCGGGTCTTCGGCATACACGCGAGCTTCAATCGAGTGACCGGTGAGAGTTACATCTTCCTGAGCAACCGGCAGTGGGCGTCCCGAGGCAATGTCAACCTGCAGCGCCACCAGATCCAGGCCGGTGACCTGCTCAGTCACGGGGTGCTCAACCTGCAGGCGCGTATTCATCTCCATGAAGAAGAACGACGACGGGTCCTTCGCCGGCACAATGAACTCCACCGTGCCCGCGCCGACGTAGCCGACCGAGCGGGCCGCGTCACAGGCCGCTTCACCAATTGCGCTGCGCGTTTCCTCATCCAGCAGAGGGCTCGGTGCTTCCTCGATGACCTTCTGATGGCGTCGCTGCAGCGAGCACTCACGCTCGCCCAAGTGGATTACATTGCCGTGTTTATCTGCGAGAATCTGCACCTCGATATGCCGCGGGGTGTCGACGAAGTGCTCGATGAACAGGGAGTCATCGCCGAAGGCACCCGCCGCTTCACGACGGGCCGTCGCGAGCGCAGCCGGCAGGTCAGCAGCGTTTTCCACGCGGTGCATCCCCTTGCCGCCACCGCCTGCCGACGGCTTAATCAGTACCGGAAAGCCAATCGATGGGGCTGCCTCAATGAGGTCCTCGTCGCTAAGCCCGGGGCGAGACAGACCCGGCACGGTGGGAACATCGCGGGCTTCGACGGCAGCGCGGGCGGAGATTTTGTCACCCATGGTGTTGATGGCACTGGCCGGTGGGCCAATGAATTCAATACCTGCTTCCTCACAGGCGGTCGCGAAGTCTGCGTTTTCAGACAGAAAGCCGTAACCGGGGTGGATTCCGTCTGCGTCGCAGCGGCGAGCGGCATCGATAATCTTGTCGATAACCAGGTAGGACTCACGTGCCGGAGATGGGCCAATGTGGATGGCCATATCCGCCATGCGGACGTGAGGGGCGTCGGCATCGGCATCCGAGTAGACCGCGACGGAGCGAATTCCGTTGTCACGAAGGGTTCGAATAATGCGGCAGGCAATCTCCCCGCGGTTTGCGACCAATACGGTACTCAGGCTGCCGCCAGCTGCGTGGGGCTGCGTGTTGTGCGCTGTCATGTGCCCTGTGTTTCCTTTCCAGAAAATGCGGTGTCGAGAGTTTTTAGCTGGTTACTACATGCGGAAGACGCCGAAGCCCTGTTCATCCAGGGGCGCGCCACTTGCCACATCGAGGGCCATGCCAAGAATTCGGCGGGTATCTGCGGGATCGATGACACCGTCATCCCACAGGCGAGCCGATGAGTAATAGCAGTGCGACTGGCGCTCAAACTGCTCGCGGATCGGAGCTTCAAACTCCTCCTGCTCTTCCTGCGACCAGCTCTCACCTGAGCGTTCAATCTGGTTGCGACGAACCGTCGACAGCGTCATCGCCGCCTGTGGACCGCCCATGACGGAAATGCGAGCATTCGGCCACATCCAGAGGAAGCGCGGCGAATATGCGCGACCGCACATGGAGTAGTTGCCGGCGCCGAAGGCACCACCGATGACTACGGTGAACTTGGGCACGCGGGTGGTAGCCACGGCGTTGACCATCTTGGCGCCGTGCTTTGCGATACCGCCGGCCTCGTATTCGCGACCAACCATGAAGCCCGTGGTGTTCTGCAGGAATACCAGTGGGATGCCGCGCTGATCACACAGCTCGATGAAGTGCGCGCCCTTCTGCGCAGATTCCGCGAAGAGAATGCCGTTGTTGGCGATAATGCCGACGCGGTGGCCGTGGATGCGGGCGAAAGCAGTGACCAGGGTCGTACCAAATTCGGCCTTAAACTCCTGGTATTGACCTCCATCCACAATAATTTCAATAACCTCGTGAACGTCGTAAGGCACTTTGGCATCGACGGGGACGACATCGTAAAGATCGGTCTGGTTGCGAGTCGGCGAGACGGTGGATTCTGTGTCCCACGGAACTTCCGGGTCCTTGGGGAGCGTTGCGACGATATCGCGGACACGACGCAGTGCGTCGGCATCGTTAACCGCGAGGTGGTCAGTAACGCCGGAGGTCTTGGAGTGCAGTTCGCCGCCACCGAGTTCCTCTGGTGTGACATCTTCACCAGTTGCAGCCTTAACCAGTGGCGGGCCTGCCAGGAAGATGGTGCCCTGGTTTTTCACAATGACCGCTTCATCGCTCATCGCCGGCACATAGGCGCCACCGGCGGTACAGGATCCCATCACGGCGGCAATCTGCGGAATCCCGCGAGCGGAAAGGTTGGCCTGGTTGTAGAAAATGCGACCGAAATGATCGCGATCAGGGAAAACTTCATCCTGGTTGAGAAGCATGGCCCCGCCGGAGTCGACCAGGTAAATGCACGGCAAGTGGTTAAGGCTGGCAATCTCCTGTGCGCGCAGGTGCTTCTTGACAGTCAACGGGTAGTACGTTCCGCCGGAAACGGTTGCGTCATTGGCTACAACCAGGCAGCGACGACCTTCGATGATGCCAATGCCGGCGATGACGCCAGCAGCCGGAACCTTGCCGCCATACATTTCGTGGGCCGCTAGCGGTGCGACCTCAAGGAAAGGGCTGCCGGGGTCAAGCAGTTGGTTGATGCGCTGACGTGGCAGCAGCTTACCGCGGGAAATATGGCGAGCACGGGCACGTTCGGAACCACCGCGTGCTGTTGTGCTAAGCAGCTCTTTGAGCTCTGCGACGAGCTCTTCGTGGCGCTGTCGGTTGGTCAATGCTGGAGCGTGAGTCATGGGCGAAATACTTTCCGTTAATGACTATTAACTTTCTTGACGAAAAGATTAATGTGACCCCAGTCACCTCACAACAAATTTTGTTTCTTAGACCACACTTTCACCCCCGGAAGTCTTTTATGCAGCTTGAAATACACACCTCTCCCCGAGGTCGCAACATGTTTCCAATAGAGATTTATGTTTCCCCTAGAAATCTGTTTCGGGGGTGAATTCAACTGAATGTGAGCGCCCTGCACCGCACAACAAAGCCGCCTGACCTCACACTGCTGAGCACAGTGAGGCCAGACGGCAGAAGAATGAATACGGATTATTGGTTGTTAATGCCCAGCGCAGCGAGGGCCATCTCAAAGGCATTTTCCCTTGTCGCCTCGGGGCCCGCCCATTTGAGCACATGCCTGGAAGAGTTAATCAACCCAGCGGTGAGCTGGACTTTAAGCTGCGCCTCATCGGAGGTCAGTTCGGGCTGCAGTTCACGCAGAGCATCCACCCATAAGACCATGTAAAGACGCTGCAAGGAACGCACTTTTGCGCTCTGCTCTGGCGCCAGATTTCCCCCTTCGCGCTCTTGGACGCGAATGCGATCCGGCTCCGTGACGGCAAAATGCACGTGATGCGAAAGGAGTGCCCGAAGAGTCTCCTCTGGACCCCAATCATTGCTCTTTGCTCGATCGAGAACTGCTCGCGCACCATCGACAAGCCGGATAGAAATATCGATGAGGATCTGCGCCAACAACTCTTCCTTGCCGCTGAAGTAGCGGTAAAGAGCTGGGCCAGAAATGCCGACGGCGGAGCCAACATCCTCCAACCGAGTCTGATGAAACCCCCGGTCGGCCAGGATCGCAGCAGCAGCGGAGAGAATCTCTGCTTCTCGACGCCGTCGCGCTTCGGTTCTACGTGACATAAGCCCTTATGTTAAACGCATTGGAGCCATTTCGTCTGCATAATTATCACCAGCGCCTGCCCTCAGCGTGTGTTCACATAGACCACGGCTCGACAACAGACACACATCCTCGCCCACAGGTCCCCACACGTCCGGGTAGAGAAAAACCGCCGAGGTGACAGTTAGCACCGCGGCGGTTAGCCCCTAATCCAGTAAGGAATTAGTGGAAGAAGTGACGAGTACCTGTCATGTACATGGTGACGCCAGCTTCCTTGGCAGCAGCTATGACCTCTTCGTCACGGATGGAACCACCTGGCTGGACAACTGCCTTCACACCGGCATCAATCAGGACCTGCAGACCGTCAGCGAACGGGAAGAAGGCATCGGACGCAGCGTAGGCCCCCTGAGTACGGTTTTCTCCGTCGGCAAGCGTATTTGCGCGCTCAACGGCGAGCTTTGCGGAGTCCACGCGGTTGACCTGGCCCATGCCGACGCCGACGGTGGCGTTGTTCTTGGACAGCAGAATGGCGTTGGACTTCACAGCGCGGACGGAGCGCCATGCGAATTCGAGCTCAGCCAGCTCTTCGACATTCAATGCCTCGCCGGTGGCCAGCTCCCAGTTCTCCGGCTTATCGCCCTCTGCCTGGTAAGTATCCGGCTCCTGGGTGAGCAGGCCGCCCGAGATAAACTTGTTCTCGGTGGTCGGTGCTTCGTACTCGGCGACGAGAATACGCAGATTCTTCTTGGCCTTCAGCACCTCAACGGCACCGTCTTCGTAGGACGGAGCGACGATGACCTCGGTGAAGATGTCCTTGACCTGTTCGGCCATCTCAACGGAGACCTCGCGGTTGACGGCAATGACACCGCCGAATGCGGACATCGGGTCACATGCGTGAGCTGCGCGGTGAGCTGCGGCGATGGACTCATCCGAAACTGCGATACCGCACGGGTTAGCGTGCTTGATGATTGCCACACACGGACGCTCATGATCCCAGGCGGCACGCCATGCGGCGTCGGCATCCTGGTAGTTGTTGTACGACATCTCCTTGCCGTTCAGCTGCTTGGCGTTTGCCAGCCCCTTGGTACCAATGCGGGTCAGAGTTGCCGACTGGTGAGAGTTCTCGCCGTAGCGCAGCGGAGTCGGAGTGGATCCCTCAGCGCCACCGAGCTGCTCAACAAACCAGTTGGACACAGCTGCGTCGTAATCAGCGGTGTGCAGGAATGCGTCGCGAGCGAACTCACGGCGCTGCTCGAGGGTGAAGCCGCCTTCCTTCACGGCGGTAGCGACATCGCCGTAACGAGCCGGGTCGACGACGATGGCAACCGACGGGTGGTTCTTCGCCGCAGCGCGAACCATCGACGGGCCTCCAATGTCGATCTGCTCCACGCATTCGTCGTAGGAAGCGCCCGAGGCAACGGTCTCCCGGAACGGGTACAGGTTAACGACAACGAGCTGGAAAGCCTCCACACCGAGCTCCTTCAGCTGAGCCAGGTGGTCTTCCTTGCGGGTATCAGCCAGAATGCCGGCGTGAACACGCGGGTGCAGCGTCTTCACGCGGCCCTCGAGGCACTCCGGGAAACCAGTGAGATCCTCAACCGGGGTCACAGGCACGCCAGCTGCAGCAATCTTGCCAGCCGTGGAACCGGTGGAAACGATTTCCACGCCAGCCTCGTGCAGGTCGCGAGCCAGCTCCTCGAGCCCAGTCTTGTCGTAGACGCTAATCAGAGCGCGCTTGATCGGTTTACGCTGCGTGTTGTCGTTGGTCATTTCAGATAAGCCTTTCGTCCGTCACGCTCAATTCCGTGATCGGCAATCGAGTGCAATACATCAACCAGGAGTCGGCGTTCGACAACCTTGATTCGTTCGTGCAGGGTCTCCACCGTGTCGTCGTCCTCGACGGCCACTGGCTGTTGCGCCAGAATCGGCCCGGTGTCCACTCCATTATCAACGATATGCACGGTCGTGCCGGTGACCTTCACCCCGTAGTCAAGTGCATCCGGTACCGCACGCGCCCCTGGGAAGGACGGCAGCAGCGCTGGGTGCGTATTAATGATGCGATTGCTGTAGGCCTCCACAAATGATGGCCCCAGAATGCGCATGAAACCCGCCGAGACAACGATATCCGGCGAAAAACTGTTCACGGCCTCTAAAACACGAATATCCCAACCTTCTCGGTCCTTCTTTGCCTCAGCATCGAAAGGCACCCGAAAAGTTGGGATATTGAGGTTTTGAGCCCTCTCCAGCGCCGGACAATCCTTGTCCGAACCAACCGCGACAATCTGAACCTTTTCAGCGTCCAGCAGTTCCAGCATCGACTGCAAAAGGGAGCCCAGGCCAGAGGCCAGGACTACGATGCGGAGCTGCTTGCTGGAGGAATTATTGTGCGAAATTTCTGCGACGGGCTGTGCTTCAGTCACGGCGTTTAGCTTACCCAGCCCGGCAGAGACCCCAAATTCCGCTCCCCCTAAGTTGGCTTAGCTCTTTTGGCTTGACGACGGTTCCCCGTCGCCGCCTTCCTCCGAGTCTTCGGTGTCCTCATCGGATTCGTCCTCGTCGGTCGCATCTACTTCGCCCGATGCTTCTCCGCCTGCGGCGCTTTCTGAATCCTCTTCAGAGTCGTCCGATTCCTCAGCGTCTTCTGAAGTGTCTTCAGACTCAGCACCGGACTCTGATTCCTCCTCTGTGTCGGACTCGGCTTCGTCTTCGGAGGTCGCTTCATCTTCGGAGGTCGCTACGACTTCCCCGTCGACAATCTCCTCCGACTCCTCCGAACCGCTCCCGTCATTGTCGGACTTATCGGCGTCGCCGGCATCCTCAGCCTCAGCATGACCGTTTCCATCTCCCGCAGGCTTCGGCGGGAACTTCTCTGCAGCCACTTCCGAGACTCCCTTGTCCCTACCACGTGACGGCACACCGGTCATCGCAACAACCACGATGGCCCCCGGAACAACCAGCCACATTGAGCCGAGCAGCCCGGTCAGCCACCAGGAGGCACCGGCCCACCCAAAGATGCCAACCTCACCGCCGAGCAGCCAAGCCAGCCCCATGAGGAAGATGATCGACCACACGGCAGCGAGAACGACGACCAGGTAGGGCTGCTTCGGTGCAGATTTCTTCAGGAATGCCACGACGCGCCAAGCCGCAACGGCTGGCGGTAGCACAATCAGCACTCCGAAAGCCCAGTGCACCAGCGACTGAGGCATGGCAGCCAAAATCGGCAGCGGTGGCAGCTGAGCCGGGTGCACTGCGAACAGCCCAGCCTCCGCTGGCCCAAACGTCGATTTTCCGCCCACCAGCACACCGACAGCACCGAAGGCCACATTTGGCAGGTACAGCAGCGAGAGGCCGCTGACCGCAACACTTTCACCGACGGTATCCGTGATTGCAAATGTCTCTGCCAGCAACTCTCGATGCCAAATCAGCGAAACGAGTGTCACCACAACACCGGCCAGCCACAGCCATGCCACGTAGCTGCCCGCCAGACGGGCCGACCCGAGCAACCACTCCGGCAGCTTCCGGCGCAGCAGTAGTGCACGCAGCAACCGCTGCCCCATTCCCAGCACCAAGGCCACGAGATTTACAAGCAGCGCGGCTGCAATCGCAAGGCCGAAACTAGGGGTCTGAACGCGGGGAAACACCTTCGACGCGTCGTAAAGCATGAGCCACGCGATGATGGTGAGAACAATGGGCGTGCCCAGATACGCGCCGACCAACGCGCGGACATCCTTGATGCTGATGCGGTCAGCGACTTCGCGGCGTACACGCCAGGCGATGAACAACACCATCAGCACCGCGGGCAGTGCTGGTGTGAGCCCCAGCGTCGTGCCGTTAAAACGGAACGGCGCGAGGTTAAAGATCATCCACATCGACGCGATACTCGCTGGAAGCGGAGACATTCCAGCGCCACTGACGATGACGCCAATCAGAGCTACCGAGATGATGAACAGCAATACGACGCCGTAAGAACCGGCAACAGACAGCCCAAACCGGCGTGTACGAGGCGAGTTAATGAAACGACGGAACCCCGAGGGACGCCCCTTGCGTGACGACGTTCCGGAGCCCCCCGCTTTCATCTTCGTCGTGGCGGCTCGATTGCTGTCGGCACCGACGCTGCGCGCACCGCCAGTCTGACCGGCCTGCGTATTCTGCCATGCGCGGGCAGTGCGCTCGCTGCGGACGCCGCGGGAGCTGCCGCTGCTACCACCGGCACCGGTGCGGCTTCGCCGATTTCGATCGCTACCGGAGGAACCTCTCCGCGAATCCGCGCCTTTCACAGTGGCATCGTCCTTCCTGCGTCTCATCGTTGACGGCTGACTCCCTACCTATATGGATAAGGTGGCGCGCACCTGTGCGTCACAGCCATGGCCATATAGTGCCATATATACAACGCCTGTTTGCTCAGGCATTGCAGAGTCTAATTTGAAGGTACGGATCCCAGGACGGACGGTATCCGTTGAGTCCGATCTCCTTTTGCCCCCTCCCCCCCCCCAAAGTGGCTTCACCTTTGGTTTCCATTTGTCAACGCCGATGGGTTACTTTTTGCCACCCCCGCGACCACACCCTTAGTTCACCCGGAAACTACTTGCCGATCCCCCTACCCAGCCCCTCGATTAAGGGGCATCCGCCATAAATCCCCTGGCAACACACCGGTTGCGCTTCACCGGATCCGTGATACAAGACAACAGCCCCACGGCCACAGCACGGCCCTATTGAACTGAAACTGACGAATCAGCGAACAAGTTCTCTAAAAACAAGTTGCTTGCCCTATATCGAACCGTTATTATCGCAGAAGTTAGATAACAGTTGGGTTACAAAGAGTTTCGTTGGCAGGGAGATTGAAGTGACGTTTTTCAATGCTCGTCGCGGAGGCGGAAAGCACCGCAAGGTAGAGGTTTCCGCAACTTCTCGCGCAGCACTGGTCGCACTGTCCGCATCGACGATCGCTTCCTCCAACGCGGTCGCCCACGCAGCTGAGACCGAGAATAAGGCTCCGGAGAACTCAGCTTCGACTCAGACCCGCGCTGCTCAGCCGAAGAACAACGCTCCGATGGTGCTGGCCTCCAGCTCCTTCAATCCGAGCACTAACCTCAGCGACCACCTCGCTACGGCGTTGCAGTACAACCAGGAGCGCGTTGCTCGCGACCAGGCTGCCCGCGCTCCGAAACTCTCCATCCCGACCGTGGGGCTGCTGACCTCACCGTTCGGCTCACGCTGGGGAACCTTCCACTACGGTGTCGACCTGGCTAACGTCACCAACACCCCAATCATGTCCGTCATGGACGGCACTGTTATCGATGCAGGCCCGGCTCAGGGCTACGGCCAGTGGATTCGCGTTCGCCATGACGACGGCTCTGTTTCCGTCTACGGCCACATCGAGTCCATCTACGTTGCTGTCGGAGAAGCTGTCCGAGCTGGTCAGGTCATCGCCGGTATGGGCAACCGCGGCTTCTCCACCGGTACGCACCTCCACTTCGAGATCCACCCGGATGGCACCACTCCGGTCGACCCGGTGACCTGGTTCATCCAGCGTGGTCTGAACCTGAACTAATCAGGTATCGGCACAGGTACGAGCAAGCCTGGCCGCTCTGCGAAGGCCCTACCTGTGCACCGGCCCCTGTTTGACCGCGGCTGCAAGCCTCCCCTGATTAAATTTTTCAGAAACCGGCATCGCCGCCGGTACTGGGGCTTTACTCTTGACACATGGCAGAGACTCAAACATTCCGCATGTGGAAGAAGTTGGCTGCGACTCCAGTCGTCGGCAAGCGTCTATTTTCCTTAACCGCCGCATTGACGGCGCCATATTTCCGCACAATCTGTCCCAAGCTAGAGACGATGCAGCCTGGACTGGCGGTAGCGCGCATGCCCGCTTGGTGGGGCGTGCGTAATCACATTAAGTCCGTGCATGCGATTGCTGCGTGTAACCTCGCTGAATTCGCGATGGGCATGCTCTGTGAGGCCAGCGTACCGACAACGCATCGCTGGGTTCCAAAGGGCATGACGACGAACTACAAGCGCATCTCCGTTGGTGGCCTGACGGCTGTGGCCAAGGCTGAGTTGCCGGACTTCTCCACCATCACACCGGAGACTGGTGGGGTAGATTTTCCCGTCCACATCGTGCTGACCGATGCCAACGGCACCGAAGTACAAGATGCCACCATCAACTGCTGGGTGACAGCGAAGAAGCCTAAGTAGCCTCCACGCGATAGTGGCACGTGCACGGCCGCGGGTAGGGACGGCCAGTCGGGCGGTGGTTGTTCTTTTACAACTTCTCCATGGGCACGCCGCCGATAAGCATCATGCGGACCTTACCTGCGGATCCAAAGTCAATCATCGCAGTTGCCCGGGGCGCGGCCCCTTGGACCTCAAGCACAGTGCCTAAGCCGTACTTGTCGTGAACAACCTTGTCACCGGGCTCTAGGTGCAAGACCTGATTCTTCTTTCGGGATGACGCACCAGAGTTAGAGGATCCACCAGAGCCGAAGCCCGAGCTGGAACCGAAGCCCGACGAGGCACCATGGCCACGACCAAACGCGCTGCCCGCGCCGTAGCCACCAGAACCAAAACCACCAGAACCGGCGCCCCAGCTGCGAGCCGGAGCCTCGCGCAGCCAATCGATCAGGTCGCTTGGGACTTCCCCCAGGAAACGTGAAGGCGGATTATTCTGCGGCGAACCCCACGAGGACCGAGTCACAGCGCGCGTGAGATACAGCTGCTTGCGAGCTCGGGTAATACCCACATAGGCCAGACGTCGCTCTTCAGCCAGCTCCTTCGGATCGCCCAGGGCGCGCAGGTGCGGGAACAGTCCGTCTTCCCAGCCAATGAGAAATACCACCGGAAACTCCAGGCCCTTAGCCGTATGTAGCGTCATCAACGTCACTACACCGGTGTCATCATCCGGAATCTGATCCGCATCGGCCACCAGAGAAACTCGCTCGAGGAATGCCTGCAGACTTCCCGGTTCCGCTTCCCCATCGTTGTCGAAGTCGGCCGCGAAATCACGCGCGAGGTCATTCGCGATTCCAGATTCCACCTCGGACTCGCCACTAGTATCAGCACCGCTTTCAGCATCAGCTGCAGCGCCAGAGCCTTCATTTACATCAGCGCTAATATCCACCGACGACATCATCCGCGCCTCTGCAGAGAACTCCCGCGCAACGCTGACGAGCTCATTGAGGTTGTCCAGGCGCGTGGCATCTTGCGGATCATTGGAGCGCTCGAGCTCCGACTTGTACCCACTGCGATCAATAATCGCGTTGACCAAATCACCGATATCGGCCAGTTCACCGGATGCCATATCCGCCGCCAAGCCATCAATCATCTCGACGAACGCCGCCATCGCGTTTCGACTCCGCGCCGCCACCGCCGGAACCTTACCCTCCGCTACGGCACGTAGCGCCGTGCCGAACGAGCACCTCTTGTCCTCGGCATAGAGCGACACATGAGCCACCGCACGGTCACCGATTCCGCGGCGCGGCGTATTGATAATGCGACGCAGCGAAACATCATCGTCGAAGTTCTCAATAACGCGCAGGTAGGCGACAATATCGCGTACTTCCTTACGCTCATAGAACCTGGTGCCACCAACCACCGTGTACGGAACGCCCATACGAATGAAGACATCCTCTAGCGCACGGGAGGAATTATTGGTGCGGTAGAAAATCGCCACATCTGAATACGAGTACGGCCCGTAGTCGACCAATTGCTCAATCTCGTTAGCGATAAACCGAGCCTCATCGTGCTCATTGTCCGCTACGTAGCCCTTGATCTTGCCGCCCTCACCGAGATCGGTCCACAGCTTCTTCTCCCGGCGATTCTCATTGCGCGCAATCAACGCATTGGCCGCCGACAGAATCGTCTGCGTCGAGCGATAGTTTTGCTCCAGCAGAATCGACGTGGCCTCCGGATAGTCCTTCTCAAACTCCTCAATATTGCGAATAGTCGCACCACGGAAGGCATAAATGGACTGGTCCGAATCGCCCACCACACACAGCTCACTCGGAGGCACATCTCCACCGGGCTTGCCGACGAGCGTCGAGACCAAAACATACTGCGCATGGTTGGTGTCCTGGTACTCGTCCACCAACACATGCCGGAAGCGGCGACGGTAATACTCTGCAACCTGCGGGTGACTGGTGAAGATCCGAACGACCTCACCGATTAGATCGTCAAAATCCACGGCATTAGCCGCCCGCAGCCTGGTCTGGTACTCCAGGTAAACCCGTGCAACGACGTCATCAAAAGGATTGCGCGTCGTCGAGGCATCCGCGATGGCCTTCTCCGGGTCAATCAACTCATTCTTGAGATTGGAGATACGCGACGAGAGCACGCGGCCGGTGAACTTCTTGGCATCCAGGTCCATGTCCTTAGCAATCATGGACAGCAAACGCCGGGAGTCGTCCGAATCATAAATAGAGAAATTGGAATTAAGCCCCGGTACTAGCGCATGCTGCATGCGCAGGATGCGCACACACATGGAGTGGAACGTGGACACCCACATACGCTGCGCCTGGTCACCGACCAGACCGGCCACACGCTCGCGCATCTCGGCAGCGGCCTTATTGGTAAAGGTAATAGCCAAAATTTGGCTTGGCAGCACTCCACGCGCACCGATTAGGTATGCAATCCTGCGCGTCAGCACAGACGTCTTTCCCGAACCAGCTCCAGCCACAATCAACAGTGGTGAACCAATGTGCTCCACTGCTTGGCGCTGCTGCGGATTAAGCCCCTCTAGCAGCGACTCTGAATCAAAACTGGGCTCGAAGCCGCCGCCAAAACCGCCGCCAAAGCTGGCAGCGCCACTCGGCGCGCTATTGCTACCAGCGCCGGCGAAGTGGCCGAAACCACCGCGGCCAGGCGTAGCACCGCCCGACTCACCGTGGTTCGAACCAGCATGGCTATCGCCACTGCGGCCATCGTCAGCATTGAAGGACCCGAACAGCATTCCAGTTTCATTTCCCATGATGGCTACTACAGTAGCCGAGCCCCCGGATTGGACTGTTCGAATCCTTTGGCACAATAAGAACTATGAGCGAAAACCCTGCGGACACTCCCGCCGCACACACCGATAACACCGACGGCGCTGAGCACAGCCAGCAAGCTGCGGCAGTATCCCCTTTTGAAGTCCGCACCCCCACCGGCACCGATGACCCGTTGAGCTCCGCGGAGATCGAACAGTACCGCAAGGAAATCAACCGCCTTGACGGGCTGATTATCGATGCCATTCAACGCCGCACCGCAATCAGTAAGGCCGTCGGCAAAACCCGCCTGGGATCTGGCGGCACACGTCTCGTGCACGGCCGAGAGGTGCAGATCATCAACGAGTTCCGCGACGCACTTGGCCCAGAGGGCCCGGCAATCGCGTCGGCGCTGCTGCGCATGGGACGCGGTCGCCTGGGCTAACCCTCGCCAGCTACTCGCCCGTCTAGCCTTCCAGGGAAATCAGCTTTTCCTCTAGGAACTCATCGATACCGGTGAAGCCACCCTCGCGTCCAAGGCCGGACTGCTTGACACCACCGAACGGCGCCGACGGGTCCGACAGCGATCCCTTATTGACCGCAACCATGCCGGACTCCAACGCCTCTGCCGCACTAAGCGCCTTGGTCAGATTTTCACTGAACACATACGCAGCCAGGCCAAAGATGGTGTCATTTGCCTGCTCAATCGCACGGTCGTCGTCCGTGAAGGTCGTCACCGCAACCACTGGACCGAAAATCTCTTCGCAGACAATATCCGCATCCTCGGGCACATCTGTCAGAACTGTGGGCTCGAAGAAGTAGCCGTCGGAAAGCGCGCCGCCGAGATCTGGAATCTTGCCGCCGCACTTGACCTTCGCACCGCGCTTGATCGCATCATCAACCAGATCACGAACCTTTTCCTGCTGATCGCGCAGCGCGAGTGGCCCAAGGTCCGTCGCAGGGTCGGTGCCCTCGCCCAACTTCAATTCCGCAAAACGCTTGACGACGCCCTCGACGAACGCATCCTTCTTGGCTTCATGAACAATAAAGCGATTCGGGGCGATGCACACCTGGCCGCCATTGCGGAGCTTGGCGTCACTGACTGCCTGCACAGCCTTTTCGACATCGCCATCAGAGAGAATGACAAACGGAGCATTTCCGCCGAGTTCAAGGGAGACTTTCATCGAGGTCTCCGCGGCCTTCGCAGCGAGCATCTGGCCAACTTCGGTGGAACCGGTGAAGGTGAACTTGCGCAGGCGGTCATCGGAAAGCAGGGCCGAAACGTTGGCTGAGTGTCCTGTTGGCAGCACGGAGATCACGCCTGCGGGGACACCGGCCTCGATAAGCAGTTTGCCCAGGTAGAGCATGGTCAGCGGAGTTTTGGACGCGGGCTTAATAATGACCGGGCAGCCGGCGGCGAGTGCCGGGGCGATCTTGCGGGCCCCCATAGCCAGCGGGAAATTCCACGGCGTAATAGCCAAAACCGGGCCGACCGGCTGCTTAATCACCGCGACGCGCGAGGTTCCGCTCGGAGAAATTCGGTAATCGCCGGAGATACGCACAGCCTCCTCAGCGAACCAACGGAAAAACTCGCCACCGTAGCCGACCTCGGCCTTGGAATCCGGCAGCGCACGGCCCATCTCCAGGGACTGCAGCTGGGCCAACTTATCTGCATCCCGACGGATGAGTTCAAATGCGCGGTAAAGAATCTCGCTGCGCTTGCGGGGCGGGGTTGCCTTCCACTCCTTCTGGGCGGCGACGGCGTCGTCAAGCGCCCGCTTCGCGTCCTCCTCTGTGGCGGAAGCGACCTGGACCAGCGGCTTATCTGTCGCGGGGTTAACGACATCGAAGGTCTCACCATTCGATGCGGGACGGAACTCGCCGCCGAGGAGAAGGCCTGTGGGGACATCTTTAAGGATGTTGTCGTAATCAGGGGTGAAATCAGTCATATTTTCCAGGGTAGGTGCCTTTGCTGAAGCGGGCTAGGGACTCGTAGGTGGCGGATAGTCGACGGATGGTCGGCGCATAGGCGGAGCAAAGGCACCGCGGAATCGAGCTGCCAGCAGATTGTGGTCACGCCTGATCGAATACTGTCGCCCGGCGAGAGCGCCAAAACGCAACTAGTCTGGGGAGGTATAAAGTGCATTTCGTCAAAACTCACCTGGGAGCAGGAATGACTGTAGATATCACCGCAACCGAACAGTGGGCTCAGCTGGCTAAGCGCGTGGACAATGTTCGCGCCACCTCGCTGCGTGAGCTTTTCGCCAATGAAGATGGCCGCACTGAGAAGCTGACTTTCGATGCAGGCACTCTCCACGTTGACCTTTCCAAGAACTTGATGTGCCTCGACGGTTTTGCCGAGCTGGTTGAACTTGCTCGCGCCGCTGGTATCGAGGAAGCACGCGAAAAGATGTTCCGCGGTGACAAGATCAACACCACTGAAAACCGCTCCGTGCTGCACACAGCGCTGCGCCTGCCAGCAGAGGAAAATTTGACCGTCGGCGACCAGGATGTCGCTGCCGACGTGCATGAGGTGCTCGGCCGCATGCGCGATTTCGCTCGCAGCCTCCGCAGTGGAGACTGGCTGGGATACACGGGTCACACTATTAAGACTGTGGTCAACATCGGCATCGGTGGCTCCGACTTGGGCCCGGCAATGGTGACCAAGGCGCTGCGCACCTACGCCACTGCCGGCATTGATGCCCGCTTTGTCTCTAACGTTGACCCATCTGATCTACATGCGGTTCTGGATGAGGTCGATCCGGAGTCCACGCTGTTTATCGTCGCTTCCAAGACCTTCACCACGCAGGAGACGCTCTCCAACGCTCACGCAGCTCGCCGCTGGCTTATCCAGCAGCTGGGTAGCGAAGATGCCGTCGCCAAGCACTTCGTCGCCGTTTCCACGAATGCCGAAAAGGTCGCCGAATTCGGCATCGACACTGAGAACATGTTTGGCTTCTGGGACTGGGTCGGCGGCCGCTACTCCGTCGACTCCGCCATCGGCCTGTCCATCATGGCCGTCGTTGGTCCGATGGACTTCATGCGCTTCCTGCAGGGCTTCCGCGCAATGGATGAGCACTTCCTCAACGCTCCGCTGGAGCAGAACGTGCCGGTACTGATGGGCATGCTGAATGTCTGGTACTCAAACTTCCTCGACGCTCAGTCGCATGCCGTGCTGCCCTACTCTGAAGATCTCTCTCGCTTCCCGGCGTACCTTCAGCAGCTCACCATGGAATCGAACGGTAAGTCCGTGCGTACCGACGGCAAGAGGGTGGACTACAACACCGGAGAAATCTTCTGGGGTGAGCCGGGAACGAACGGCCAGCACGCTTTCTTCCAGCTCCTTCACCAGGGAACTCGCCTAGTTCCGGCTGACTTCATCGGCTTTGCCCGTCCACGCCAGGATCTGCCGACGGCTTCCGGCGAAGGTTCTATGCACGACCTACTGATGAGTAACTTCTTCGCACAGACCAAGGTGCTGGCCTTCGGTAAGACCGCAGAAGAAATTCGCGCAGAGGGCGTTGCCGAGGAACTCGTAGAGCACAAGGTCATGCCAGGTAACCGTCCGACCACGACCATCATGGCCGAGGAACTGACCCCGGACGCTGTCGGTGCGCTGATTGCACTCTACGAGCACATCACCTTCGTCGAGGGCATTGTTTGGGGCCTGAACTCCTTCGACCAGTGGGGCGTCGAGCTGGGCAAGCAGCAGGCTGGCGACCTACTGCCTGCTGTTACCGGTGAAGTTGCACCGGATTCGGGCGATGCCTCCACCGATGCGCTGCTGACCTGGTACCGCGACAAGCGCTAACGTCTTCTGGCCAACTGGCCTAGATAACTAACAGTCCGCCCTCGGCTTGAACTGATTCTCGCTGCGGGCGGACTTTTGTTATTTGTATGGCCACTCGGTTGCGGTGAGGATGGGGCGCGGCATCCCGTCGTAAAGCGGGGTCGGGAAAAAGCTAATAGTATCTAAGTCATGTCTGCCTACATTGAAGATGATGTTCTTGCCTATCGACTTGCCGTGGGCGCCAGTGAAATTCTCAAGGGTGTCCGCAACGTAGGCCTGCTGCGTGGCCGCATTCTGGGAGATGCCGGCGACGCACTGGCACAGGAGTGGATTGCCCGCGTACTGGAGCAGCACCGTCCGGACGACGGACTGCTGTCGGAGGAAGCCGCGGATAACCGTGAGCGCCTGGACTCAAAGCGGGTGTGGATTATTGACCCACTCGATGGCACGCGTGAGTTCGCTTCGGGCCGCCAGGACTGGGCAGTTCATGTCGCTCTGGTAGAGGACGGTCAGCCGACCCACGCTGCTGTTGGTCTGCCGGATCACGGCCAGGTTTTCCACACGGGTGAGGCCAAGGCTGTCCAGGGGCCGCGTGCGGGCAAGATTGTCGTATCGCGTACTCGCCCACCGGCTGTGGCAAAGTACGTCGCTGACAAGCTGGGCATGGAGCTGGTAGAGATGGGCTCCGCTGGTGCGAAGGCAATGCACGTACTGCTCGGTGACTACGACGCCTACATCCACGACGGTGGTCAGTACGAGTGGGATTCGGCAGCGCCGGTTGGTGTCGCTAAGTCCGCCGGTTTGCATGTCAGCCGCCTAGACGGCTCCGCGCCGACCTACAATAATGTCGATACTTTCCTGCCGGATATGCTGTTCTGCCGACCGGACCTGTCGGAGGAGATTCTGGCAGCGGTGAAGGAATTCAAGAATCAAGAGCAGAAGTAGGTAAGCTAGGGCGGCTATGACCGACTCCACTGACATCACAACACAGGCTCATCAGGGCATTCAGACTCCGTACGAGGATTTGCTGCGCGAAATTCTCGCTGACGGAGCAGCTAAATCAGACCGCACTGGCACGGGCACTCGCTCAGTGTTCGGCCGCCAGCTGCGCTTTGATCTGAACGAGGGCTTCCCACTGATCACCACTAAGAAGGTGCACCTGAAGTCCATCGTGTACGAGCTGCTGTGGTTCCTCCGCGGCGATTCGAACGTCCGGTGGCTCCAGGACCGCGGAGTGACTATTTGGGATGAGTGGGCAGACAACAACGGCGACCTCGGCCCGGTCTATGGCGTGCAGTGGCGCTCCTGGCCCACTCCGGATGGGCACCACATCGACCAGATTGCACAGGCGCTGGAGACTTTGAAGTCCAACCCGGATAGCCGCCGCAACATCGTCAGCGCATGGAATGTCTCCGAGATTTCCAATATGGCGCTGCCGCCATGCCATCTGCTGTTCCAGTTCTACGTCGCAGATGGCAAGCTCAGCTGCCAGCTCTACCAGCGCAGCGCGGACATGTTCCTGGGCGTGCCATTTAACATCGCTTCCTATGCACTGTTGACGCACATGATGGCGCAGCAGGCGGGCTTGGACGTTGGTGAGTTCATCTGGACCGGTGGCGATTGCCACATCTACGACAACCACATTGAACAGTGCGAACTGCAGGTCTCCCGTGAGCCACGCCCCTACCCCACGCTGAAGCTTCAGAAGGCCGACAGCATTTTCGACTACACTTACGAGGACATTGAGGTCATCGGCTACGACCCGCATCCTCTGATTCGCGGTCAGGTGGCTGTCTAAGTCAGCGAAAGGTGAGTGTCAACATGAACGAGTCCACCGCTTCCACCAGCGCAAGGCCCCCATTTGTAGGGATGATTTGGGCGCAGTCTCGAGCCGGCATTATCGGCGACGGCGCGACTACGCCCTGGCATCTGCCTGAAGATCTTCAGCATTTCAAAA
This sequence comes from Corynebacterium sp. MSK047, assembly GCF_030232285.1. NCBI lineage: Bacteria > Bacillati > Actinomycetota > Actinomycetes > Mycobacteriales > Corynebacteriaceae > Corynebacterium > Corynebacterium sp. MSK047. Next base: position 75,149 of record NZ_JASPJI010000013.1, read on the forward strand.
CAACAACGATGGGCGCACCGGTCATCATGGGGCGTCGCACATGGGACTCGCTGAATCCCAAGTTCCGACCACTCCCCGGTCGTCGAAACATCGTCCTTTCACGCTCCGTGTCCGATTTCCCCGGCGCCGAGTCCGCAACCAGCCTCGAAGCCGCGCTCGCAGCCGTCGCCGACGCGCCCGCGGCTTGGATTATCGGAGGTGGGCGCGTCTATCGTGACGCACTTTCGCTTGCCGACGAATGCGTGGTCACCGACATTGATACTGATGTCAGCGTCCCGGTACCGGTCATGGCTCCCGACCTCTACGACTGGGTTCGCGTCGAGGATGGTCCGTGGCAGACGTCAACGACCGGCCTACGCTACCGCTGGTGCACGTGGCGGCGGCTAGAGGATTAGCGCTTGGAAGCCTGTCCAGCAAGGCTCTGAGGCGGGATTACTGCCCGGCGGAAGTATTGCTCAATGGAATATCGGCCGTGGTCCGCGCGTTGACCTAAGTATGACTGATGTGAAGACTCCACAGACCACCGAACACGTGACCATTTACGCTGCGTCCTGGTGCCCTTTCTGCCAGAACCTTATTGCTGGCCTGAAGGAAAACGGCACTCCGTTTGAGGCCTGGGATGTCGAAAAACACGACGACCTTTCGAAGTGGGTTGAGTCCGTCAATGATGGCAACCGCGTTGTTCCGACTGTGCTGTACTCCGATGGCGTGCACGCCACGAATCCGTCGGTTGAGGAAGTCACCGCTAAGTACGCTGAGCTTTCCGGCAAGTAATTAACAAGCTAAGTAATTAAAAAGCCGAGCCCCACTTCCGGGGTTCGGCTTTTTATGTATGAATACGACCGGTCATGCTGCCAGTCACGATACCAGCATTAGTCCAGATCGTCGTGTGCCATCAGCTGACGAGCAGCCTCAGTAATCGAGCCAGACAGTGACGGGTAGACAGAGAAGGAACTCGCCAGGTCATCGACGGTGAGCTGGTTGGAAACACACACCGCAATTGGCAGAATCAGCTCCGAGGCGGTCGGAGCGACCACCACACCACCGATAATCATGCCGGAGTTCTTACGGCAGAACAGCTTGACAAAACCGTGGCGCAGCGAGCGCATCTTCGCACGCGGGTTACCTGCCAGTGGGAAAACCTCAACGCGAGCGGAGACCTCACCGGACTCAATCTGAGCCTGGGAAACACCGACAGTCGCAATCTCCGGGCGGGTGAACACTGCCGATGAAACAGTGCGCAGGCGAATCGGAGATACGCCTTCACCGAGGGCGTGGTACATCGCAATACGGCCCTGCATAGCTGCAACGGAAGCCAGCGGGAACAAGTCAGTGCAGTCACCGGCAGCGTAGATACCCGGCACGTTGGTACGGGAAACACGGTCAACGTGAATATGGCCAGACGGGGTCAGTTTTACGCCACTGGCTTCCAGCCCCATATCCGCGGTGTTCGGAATCGAGCCGACGGTCATCAACGCGTGGGAACCGAAGACCTCACGGCCGTCGGAAGTGACGACGCGAACGCCGCCATCCTCCGTGCGTTCGACAAGATCACAGCGGGCGTTCTTAACAACGTCCACACCGCGCTCCAGCAGGACCTCCTCCAGGGCATCTGCAGCGTCGGCATCCTCGTGCGGCAGGATGCGATCACGCGACGCGACCATGGTGACCTTCACGCCCAGCTCGGTGAACGAGGATACGAACTCAGCGCCAGTCACACCGGAACCGACCACAATGAGGTGCTCCGGCAGCTCCTCCAGTTCGTAGACCTGACGCCAGGTCAGAATACGGTCACCATCAGGAATCGCACCCGGCAGAATGCGCGGGGACGCACCGGTGCTGACCAGCACCAGGTCGGCTTCAAGAGTGACCTCGCCGCCCTCGAGCAAGTCGACGGTGACGTAGTGAGTTACACGGCCCGGGTCGTGGTCATCGAGACGACCGCGGCCCTGCAGCATCTTGATGCCCTCGCGCTCCATCTGTGCGCGAACATCGTCAGACTGCTGCTGCGCCAGGCGCTTAACGCGCTCGTTGACCGCAGTGAAGTCGATTTTACGCTGGGAGAAGTCCGGGCGAAGACCCATCTCGTCCGCACGGCGCATATCAGTACGAACGCCCGTCGCCGCGATGAAGGCCTTAGAGGGAACGCAATCCCACAGGACGGAAGAACCGCCCATCCCGGCATCCTCAACCACAGTGACTTCAGCACCGTACTTGGCGCCAACCAGCGCTGCTTCGTAGCCGGCTGGGCCGCCGCCAATGATTACGATCCTCTGTGTCACAAATCCTCCAAAGTTGCCGTGGATATCACAATGTAACTACCGCGGGAGGCATTTTCCCCGCTTTGCCCCAATAGTCTAACGGACAGTCATGGTTGACGGCGCGCCATCCTCATAGCGCGCGACAATGCCAGCGAAGAGTTTCACACCAACGCCCAGGCAACGCTCGTCCACGATTAGATCATCTCGGTGCAAATCGTGCTTGTCTCCACGACCGGACCAGCAGCCCAGACGAGCCATCGCACCCGGGACGTGCTCGAGGTACCAACCGAAGTCCTCGCCGCCGGACGACTGTGGGGCCTGAATGACAGCATTCTCGTCCACTCGTCGCACCGCTTCCGCAATCAGGGCGGTGCAGTATTCGTCGTTAAGCACAGGCGGCACGCCACGCTCGTAGTTGATGGTGCAATCGGCGCCGGTCGGAGCGAGGACCTGTTCAATCAGTTCGCGCACCAGTGGATCGATGTCGCGCCAGGTCTTGATGTCCGCGGTGCGCAGGGTGCCACTGACGCTGCCTTCCGACGGAATCGCGTTGTGCGCGTACCCGGAGTGAACGGAGCCGAACGTCAGCACGGTGCCCGTACGAGGATCGACGCGTCGCGACAGCAAGCCCGGCAAATCTACAATCAATTTACCCAGCGCATAGACAACATCGGCCGTCATCTGCGGACGAGAGGTATGCCCGCCCGGACCATGCACCTGAATCTCCAGGGTGTCGGCTGCAGAGGTGATGGCACCTGTTCGAACGCCAACGTGACCGACACGTAACTTCGGCTCACAGTGGACAGCAAAAATACGTTCAACACCATTGAGCGCACCAGCAGCGATAACTTCGGGCGCACCGCCAACCATGACTTCCTCTGCCGGTTGGAAAATGAAACGCAGCGGAGTAGGCAACGTGTGCTTCTCGTGGTACTCAGCCATGGCCAATGCCGTCGCGAGCGTAATCGCGGTGTGAAAATCATGCCCGCAGGCATGCATGACGCCATCGTTGGTGCTGGCAAACTCCAGCCCCGTGGTCTCAGTAATTGGAAGCGCGTCTATGTCACCACGGAAAGCGAGACGCCCTGGGAGTTCACCTCCGGCGTCACTACCGGCGAGTTCATCTTCACCAATGTCGACCATCAGGCCGGTGTTGGGAAATAGCACTGGTTTCAGCCCTGCAGCACGCAGCTTCTCCTCCACAAAAGCCGTGGTGGCGTGCTCCATGTGAGATAGCTCTGGGTGCGCATGAAGATGCCGCCGCCACTCAAGAATCTCGTTCGCGTGCTCGGCCCACCAGTGCTTAATAAACTCCTCAATCACAACTCTCCAGTGTAAGCGCTCCACCGGCAGGACGTAACAAGAGGCCTACCGACGACTGCGCCAGCGACAGCAGTGGCCGGCAAGCGTTTGAATATCAGCGCCAGACGTACACATGACCAGGAGCCACTTCTTTAACTTTAGCCTCTTCAATTATCAGATGTTTCACATTTTGAGGAAGTCTGCGATGATAATAGGCATGTCCGGCAATGGCACACCTAAGTCTCTCAGCATCCCCATCATCATCGTGGCCACCGCACTCGTGGTCGTCATCGGCATCGCCATTGGCCTGTCGCTGAACAATAGTGATGAGCCCCAGCGCCCGGAGGTTCCCTCCTCCTCGCAGCCGACGTCATCCAGTTCGACACCGCCGTCCTCGACGAGTTCGACTTCTACAAGCAAGACGACCACCACGACGACAACTACGTCGAAGTCCTCCGAGACGTCGTCAAGCACGTCAAGCACGTCAAGCACGTCGACATCGTCCTCGTCGTCGACGCCAAGCACCACGTCTTCGTCATCCACGACGACGAGCTCCGAGCCGACATCAGCTCCGGAGGGACAAGACTTCGGCACTGGACGCTCCGACCTGGACGGCCTGGGCTTCGTGGGCAGCTCCGCACGCTGCGACAACGGTGACCGCGCCTTTGCTGTTATCGCCGCTGAACAGGGAATTAAGGCTGCTGCTTGTGAGACGCGCTCCGGCGAGAAGTACTACCGCTCCGATACACCACAGGGGTCCGGATCGATGGACATCATCGTCGATGAGGGCGACCGCGTTGTTGCACAAAACGGCTCGTACAAGTACCAGATGTCCCCCGACGGAGTTCTTGTGACCAAAGACAACGAGGTCGTCAAAAAATACGCCGCAGAAGCCTGGGGCACTGCCTAAGAGATCAACTTAAAGATCAATGTTGCGGGGACCGTAGAGGCGGTCGCCCGCATCTCCCAGCCCCGGCACGATGTAGGCATCCTCGTTAAGATCCGGGTCCACCACAGTAGTGACAAGACGCACCGGGAGACCGGACTCCTTCAAGGCATCGACACCCTGCTGTGCGGAAATGATGCACACGGCCGTGATGTTGTCCGCGCCGCGATCCACCAACAGCTTCAGGGCATGTAGCAGTGAACCGCCGGTTGCCAGCATTGGGTCGACCAGGAAGACAGTGCGCCCGGACAGATCCTCCGGCAGCGCCTCGAGGTACGGCACCGGCTCATGGGTTTCCTCATTACGAGCCAAGCCGATAAAGCCCACCTGCGCATCCGGAATCATCGACAGCGACGGATCGATCATGCCAAGCCCCGCACGAATGACGGGAACAATAATCGGCGGATCCTGCAGACGGTAACCTGGCGCGGTGGTGATTGGGGTCTGAACATCGAAGTTATCGACGGGCAGCTCCCGGCTTGCCTCGTAAATCAGCATTGCGCCCAGATCGGCGAGTGCCGCACGGAAGCCCGCATTATCAGTGCGCGCGTCGCGCAGAATGGTCAAACGTGACTGTGCCAAGGGATGGTTGACAACGGTAATCTCCATGCCTTCCAAAATACATTGCTTTGCTTTTGCTGCTCTGGTGCCGGCAAAAGCAAATTTCTGAAAACGCGTTCCCCAAAAAAATATGGAACCGAATCGGCCTTTTTCGCGCCTAACAATACGAGGGCTTTTTACTGCGCCCCATTTGCGTAAGCCCGCTTACTACCAAACCACTTGCCGCTCAGCCGCCGTCCGAACCCCGCTAGCCGTTCAGCCACAGCACTGAGTGTTGAACCACACGCGAATTTCCTAGAGAGGCCGTCAACATTGTCCCGTCCATCACCACACAGTTCCCACAGCCAATCGTTTCTCTCTCCGGCCACTAGCGGGAATGACTCAGTCTTTACGCTGGTGCCAGAGCTTATTTCTGCCGATGCCACGCGCCTTGACGCGTTGTCGCAGCAGGTCAGCGGCGCTGACTTGGGTATCAGCGCACTGCTCTCGCTTGGCGACGTCCCGTTTGCTGGGCCCTTCTGTCACGCTGCAGCCACTGCTCTACAGCACCAACACGAGCATGTAGCTGAGCTGAATGAGTACGGCACCAGCGCTGCTCGTGCACTGAACGCTCTTGTCTCTGCGGTGTCCACTGCTGAAGATGCCGGCGCATATGCGCTGCAGTCCATCTCACCGAAAATGGGAGCCGTTGCAACTCGCGGAATGGGCGGTGCATGATGCTTCCCACCAATCTACTTACGGAGGTCCCCACCGCGATTGCACAACAGCTAAGTCCTGCCATCGCACCCGCACTGGCAGGACTTGCAGGGGCCGCAATACCCGCCGCGAGTACCGCCTGGCGCTCAGTGGCAGATTCCGTTGACCGCAACTGGGGCGATGGCGCTGGTTCCGGAGCAGGGGCCGCGGGAACAAGTCTCAAACGGGCTGCAAATGCGGCAGCCGACTTGGAAACTCGCGCCGGAACCATTGACAGTGACATTGCCAAGGGGCTGGCCGCAGTAATGTCAGCGGCCACTGATTTGGCCCGGATTGCCATGGATTTTGTCACTTCCGCCATGGGCTCGTTGACTGCGACAGCTGCGGGGCCCGCTGGTCTCGCCGCGACCGGCGCCAGCCTAGCCTCAGCGGCCAGTTCCGCGATCTCCCAGGCCATTGCGCGGCTCATGAAACTAGAGCAAGAACTGCGACCTCTGGTGCAGTCGCTGATACAGCAAGCGAGTACCGCGGTAGACACCCCTACCCCACCTCACTCGGCACAGTTGGAGTCCCCAGGTACCACTCAAGCCGCCCTCGCTTCTACGTCGACGAACACCCCAGGACCGGCTAGCGCTACCGACGCTGCAGATGGTTCGGAGGCGTCGTCCGATTCGGGCAGCGCGCCGGTACCTGCGGATGCTGGAGCCGGCGCGCCCACACCAGAGGCCCAAGCTGCGGTGAAGGCTGCACTCAGTGCCGTCGGAACGCCCTATGGTTGGGGCGGAAATACTCCGGGGCAGGCGCTCGATTGTTCAGGCTTAACGCACTGGGCCTACGGGCAAGCTGGTGTTGATATTCCCCGCACGGCAGAAGCACAGGCCGTCGGCAGACAGGTGAGACAGGATGAACTGCTACCTGGCGATCTTGCAGTGTGGGACGGCCATGTCGCCATGGTTATCGGTGACGGAAAGATGGTCGAAGCGGGCGATCCGGTGCAGGTAAACCCCGTGCGTACGACCAACATCGGCATGCCGTTTAAGGGGTTCTACCGTCCGACCGGATAGTGCGGTGGGTATCTGCGTCGTAAAACTTCTAAGATAGGAATACGCAAACTTGCCACCCGTGGGGGCGCTGGGCGGGATCAAGCGGTTAATGCGCCACGATTGAATATTTGCTGGAGTATCTCACGTGGGGTTGCTCCGCCGAGGACT
>NZ_JASPJI010000014.1:0-80429 GCF_030232285.1 Corynebacterium sp. MSK047
AGTCCACCAGCGCCGATGGTACTGCACTCGGGAGGGTGTGGGAGAGTAGGTCGCCGCCGGCATAAAAAGTTTATTGTTGTGGGTCGTGGTAGCCAGTTCCCGTGTGGGGTGGGCTGCTGCGGCCCACTTTTGTTTTCCCCACGAGTAAACAGAATTAACTAGCGTTTTAGTGCTGCATTTTGCTGTTCGTATGCTTATTCCTATGCGGCGCGCTACGTCGTCGCCGTTTTAATTGCTCCTCCCAGTCAGCTGTATCTTGGAATTCATGCGAGTGGGAATCGTGACTGGAGCATCTCGGGGCATAGGCGCCGTCTTCGCCGATAAACTCGGGCAGCTACGTCCGGACCTAGATGAAATTTGGTGTGTTTCTCGTAGCTACAACGATGATTCTTCCAGCGAGGACTCTGAGCGCTCTAGGAGCCAAGGTCCTCGTCTTCGCCATCTTCGTCTAGACCAGTCCGATGATGATTTTGGCGATAAAATCCGGAATTATGTCGAGCGCCATCACGCGACGATAGTTTACTTAATCCTCAATGCCGCGTATGCGAATTATGGCGATGTTAAAACCCAGGACTTTTCGCAGGCTGATCAAATGATACAGACGAATATTCGCGGTACGGTCGCAGCGGTTTACTCGCTAAACGATCTATTCGGAAAGAACGGCCACATCATTCTCATTTCATCGATCTCAGCTGTAGCACCAACTCCAGGATTAGCGGTATACACGGCATCGAAAGCGTTTATTCGGCATTGGGGTAACAGCCTTAGGGAGGAATTAAAACCTAATGGTGTAACTGTCACTATTTGCTACCCGGGAAAGGTTAAGACCACCGCTCTCCGGGACGTCGTTAAGCAGGCGAAGTCGGTGAAGTTGCGTCTTATGCCGGAGCAGAATCTCAATTATTTAGTGGTGCGCACGTTACGTGCAGCAGAGGTCGGTCGGGCGGAGGTAGCGCCCGGCCTATATGGCCTGGTGATGGCCCTATTCAAAACTGTGCCCGAACGTGTGTTGGCTCGATTCGCGCGGTTAGTTTGAGGCCGTCTAGATTCGCGGAATCAAACTTTCGTTTAACCCCCTGGGTTTAGTCTGTTTAGAAGCCAGTGTTATCTGAGTAGGCTACGAAGTATGCGTAAGTTATTCACAGCTGCTTCGGTCTATCTTGGTCTTGGTCTGTTTTCTGGCGTTTTCTATCGTGAATTTACCCGTGCGATGGATTTTGGGGATAAAACGCAGCTCAATACGCTGCACACGCATTTCCTTGTTCTTGGCATGATTTTCTTCTTGGTTGCGCTGGCATTGGATGGGCAATTCAATATTTCAGCTGTCAAGGGCTTTGATCGCTGGTTCATCGTTCAGAATGTCGGCATTGTTTGGACGATTGGCATGATGGTGGCTAACGGTATCGTGCACGTTGTTTCAGGCCCGGAGGCCTGGGGTGCGATGTACTCGGGAATTGCAGGGCTCGGCCACATAATCCTGACGGTCGGCTTTGTGTGGTTCTTTATGCTTCTCAATAAGGCGCTGAAGAATCGAGAACGCGAGGTTCGCAAGGCCAACGCGGCCGTATAAATTGCCAGCGGAAATGCGTGAGCCGGATAGCTGATTCAGCGTAGGCGATAAGGCGAAATAGAAACCCCGTGCAGAAACAATATCTGCACGGGGCGCTTTCAGGGTTAAACGACAGAAAGTGTGTCTGGATTCGGTGATTTGTAGTGGTTGACCTCTAGGTTTCAGAGAAATATATGCTCCGGGAGCATATATTTGGCTCCGGGACGGTAAATCCGCGGTGTGGCAGCAGTGATGTGCTACACGCGGCGTGGTGTGGTGTCGCAATGTCAAAGAACCAACCACGCTGCCACTGCGGCGATGAGATGAAACGCAACGGCACTACCAGCAAAGGAACTACGAGGTGGCGATGCAAACACTGCGGCGCGTCGAGTGTGAAGCGCCGCAGCGACATCACCAATTCCACGGTTTTTGCCGCCTTCATTGACCACCTGACCACTGGCGCCAGCCTCGATACCGTTGCCAGTCGTGTGGGATGCTCACCGCGCACACTGCAACGCCGCTTCGAACCCTTCTGGCTCGTTGACGTACCAGATCCCACCATCGGACATATCGGGCGGGTTTACGACCAGGTGTTTCTAGACGGCACATATACCGCCGGCGGCTGTTTGATCATTGCCGCAACTATCGACCATGTCATCGCCTGGCACTGGTGCAAACACGAAACCACGCGCGACTACCAACGACTTCTCGAGCGCATCGAAGCCCCACTTATCGCCGTTATCGATGGCGGCCAGGGAGCGTTTAGCGCGATCAAAAAGTGCTGGCCCACCACGAAAATCCAGCGTTGCCTCGTCCACGCCCAACGCGTTGTACGCCGCTACACCACCTCACGGCCCCGGACTGATGCCGGGCGCACCATCTACCGACTGGCGCTGAAACTGACCCGGATCACCACCCTGGACCAAGCAGCAGCATGGGGTGCACAACTGCACGAATTCTCCACGATCTACCGTTCCTGGATGGACGAGAAAACCACGGTCAAAGACCCTAAAACAGGTACATGGACCCGCACGTGGACACATCACAACGTGCGCAAGGCCTACAACAGCCTCAACCACCTCTGGCGCTCCGAACTGCTGTTTGTCTACCTCACCCCACCAGAAGGTGTGCTGGAGAAAAACCGGATTAAATCCACCACCAACAGCCTTGAAGGCGGCATCAACTCCCAGATCAAACTACTTGCCAGAACACACCGCGGCAGATCAGGCGAACGACAACGCCGCATGCTGGATTGGTGGCTCTACTTAAAAACCGAACTGCCCGACGATCCAGCACGAATCGCCAGGCAGTCCAACTGGGGCCAGGACCAACTCGCCAAAGTTTCCACCCTGACCCAACACGAGAACCAAGCCGACCACGAAACAGGACGACCAGCCCTCTACGACAACGCTATCGACACCGACTACACCCACTCAATCGGCATCCAGAAAGGCCAAATCTAACCCCCGCGCGACACGCCGAGCCAGACACACATTTTGTCGTTTAACCCCGCTTTCATATAACGGCGACTATTCGTCTGCGATAGCGGCCAGGGGCGGTGTCTTCGCGGCCTTCTGACCAGGGCCGAGAGCAGCAATAATGCCCACAAGCGCAGACCCAAGCAGCATGAGAACGATCTGCAGCCACGGTACCGCGATAGTATTCAGGCCCTCATCCTTCAGCACGGTCAGAAGTGACCAGCCGAGGAACAAGCCGAGGACAATACCTACAACCGCGCCGAAAATGGAGATTTCCACAGATTCCAGGCGAATCATCCGGCGAATCCCCGAGCGTTGCAGGCCGACGGCCCGAAGCATGCCAATCTCCTGGCGGCGCTCGACAACCGAGAGCGCGACAGTATTGATAATTCCCAGAATCGAAATGATGACCGCCAGGGCCAGCAGCGCGTAGACGATTCCCAGCATGACATCGATAGAGGCATTCGCCAGACCCGCAAACTCCTTAGCAGTCATCACCTGTACTACGAGGTAGTCCGCAACTGCGTCGCTAAGCTTTTGCTTCATTTCATCCATGGAGCCGCTGTCTGCCGCGATGGAATCAGAAATATCGACGTAGGTCTGGAAAGGCAACAGGTGGCTGCTTTTGACATATTTATGGGCGGCTTCGTCGGAGACCATAATCGACTGGCCTGGATCATTCGTGTCAGCAAAAATGCCGGTGACGGGGAGCCGTGTTATGCCGCCTTTGGAAACCACTGCGAGCTCAGTGCCAACGTTCCAACCATTCTTTTTCGCTGTTGATTCGCTGATGACAATTCCCGCATCCGGCTTGGCCAGATCGAGGGAGCCCTGTATGGCGCGAGTGCCGTACCATTTGCCGACGTTGGAGTTGAAAACTGACGCATTACTAGATTCCGGTCCGACTTCAGTTTGTTCGCCGTCGGAAGCTATCATCGTGCCGGCTTCTTCAGGCGGGATCACCAGCAGCGCGCCAATCGACAAGGTTGCGGTGTCGTCGACACCATCGATATCCTTCACCGCATCCTCGACCCCAAGCGGCAGGGCCGAATGTGCGGTCAGAGGTGGCGAGAGCACGAAGTCAGCCGTCAGATTGGTCTCTGACCACTCATTGACCGCCTCCTTCATGGACACACCGAACATGCCAATCACAGTCACCAGCGCAAGCCCGAGCGTCAGTGCAAACGATGTGGTTCCCGTTCTGCGCGGATTGCGGTGGGAGTTCGTCGCCGCAAGCTTGCCGACGGTTCCAAAAGGCGCACCTACGACGCGCCCCAGTCCTCCGATCAGAGGCATGGACAGCGCGGGGCCGACAAGCCAGACGGAGGCTACGGCCATCACTGCACCGACACCAACGAAGACGGCACGAATCTTGGTTTCTGCGTCGTTCCACTGCAATGCCCAGGCAATGATTGCGATCGCGGCGGACGCCAGCACAGTACCGGTCCACGTCCTAGCACTGAGGCTATTGCTGGTTGTTTGATCCCCAGAGCGCATGGCTTCTACAGGAGGGACCGCGCCAGCGCGGGCGGCCGGCGTCCAGGCGGCGATCATGGTGATGGCCACGCCGACAAGGAGAGGAACGATGACTGCCACCGGTTCGAATGTCAGGCCATCGCCGGGCATGGAGATACTCATGGCATCGAGAAGCATGAATAGCCCCTGGCTCAGCCCAAATCCCGTGATGACACCTAGTGCGGAACCGATGAGGCCAACAATGAATGCCTCCAAGAGGACGGACGCAGTGAGCTGTCGTCGTGAAGCACCGAGGGCGCGGAGGAGAGCGAACTCCTTCATGCGCTGAGTGACCAGCATGGTGAAAGTATTGGAGATGATGAAGATGCCCACAAGCAGCCCGATGAGCCCGAAAGCGATGAGGAAGTAGTTGACAAAGCTTAAGGCAGAGGAGACACGTTCGGAGGCCTCCTCGGCGAGCTTAGAGCCTGCCTCTACCTTGAGCTCGGGGAATGCTTCTGCGACATCACGGGTAAGCGTGGCAGCGTCAGTGGTGGAATCGGCGGCGAGGGTGAACATGTCCATATGGCTGTCTGCGCCGTAGAGCTCCCGCCACTGATTCTGGGTGAAAAAGACCGCGAGGTAGCCGGTTTCGTCGATGGAGGTATCAGCGATGCCGACAACCTTCACCGTCGCCCGCTCGAGACGGGTGGCCACCTTGATTTCAGTGCCGACGTGGAGGTTGCCGAGTTCGGCGGTGGTGGAGTTGACGACCACCTCACCTGGTGTTTCAGGCGCGTGCCCCTCGGTAACCGTGACCTTGTTGCCCACCGCTTCGGCCGCTGGATAGTAGGGAAGACCCATCGATGGCGAACCATTGGTTTGAATCGGCTTGCCGTCGGCTCCTGTGGCCGTAATGCTGTTGTTGGGATCGCCAATGTTGAGGGCTCGGACCCCGGGGAAGCTTTCGATTTCCTGCGCGGTTTCTTCGGTGAGAGCACCGGGATTGTCAGCTGGGGCCGTCACCACCACGTCGACACCGTCATAAGCGGTACTCATTGCGCCCTTAAAGGCCTTGTCCAGCGATGATGTGAACACAAATGCGCCGGTGATGAAGGCTGTGCCCAGCACGACCGAAATAATTGTGAGCACGAGGCGCAACTTGTGCGAGGTGATATTACGCCAGGCGACGCGGCTTAGCGTGGAAGACGATGATGCCATGGGGAGAGATGACCTGCCTTCCTAAAGATTCTCAATATCTGCCATGCGCGCCAAAATATCGGCGGGCGTGGGGTTGCGAAGCTCGTCAACCACACGGCCATCCGCGAGGAACACAACACGGTCTGCGTAGGACGCGGCGGTGGCATCATGCGTCACAATGACAACGGTCTGGCCGATGTCATCAACCGCATCGCGGAGAATCGTCAACACCTCACGGGATGAGTTCGAGTCCAAGTTTCCCGTCGGCTCATCGCCAAAGATGATCTCCGGCCGGCTGACAATGGCACGCGCACAGGCGACACGCTGCTGCTGGCCACCGGACAGTTCCGAGGGGCGGTGCGTAAGCCGTTCCTTAAGCCCGAGGCGCGTAGTGATTTCCTCGAACCACTGCTTATCCACCTTACGACCAGCGATATTGATAGGCAGGGTAATGTTCTCCGCCGCCGTCAACGTCGGCACCAGGTTGAAGGACTGGAACACAAAGCCCAGGCGGTCACGCCGCAGCGCCGTAATCTCCTTGTCCGACAGCTTCGACAGTTCCGTCGTGCCGATGTACGCGCTTCCCGACGTCGCGGAGTCCAAGCCGGCCATGCAGTGCATCAATGTCGACTTACCCGACCCGGACGGCCCCATAATCGCGGTGAACTCACCAGCGGCAAAAGAGATATCGACATGGTCCAGTGCAGTAACAGCGGCATTGCCGACACCGTACTTCTTGGTGAGCCCCTCAGCGTAGGCCGCCGCTGGTGGGGCGGAATGCTTCAAAGAAGACTCAGCGGATGATTTGGTGGGGCGTTTTGCATGCTTGGCAGACATGGGGGAGGGGCTCTCTTCTAATTAGATTTGATCAACGGCGAATTAATATCCGGCAGCGAAAGCGGATTGAAAACGCTGCGACGGGAATGGAACGTTCGTTGTTCCCCAGTCACGGGGTCAGCGAAACTCATTTCAACACAGACCAGGTGCAGGGGCTCCGAGGTATTCTCGGCCTCCAGCGGCAGAATCTCCGGGTAGTACTGGTCACCCAGGATGGGAAAGCCCAGTTCACTCAAGTGCAGCCGCAGCTGATGAGTGCGTCCGGTGATGGGCTTCAATTGCCACAGCGCAACGCGACCACTGTCGGCAGCGAGACCGTCGGCGTCCGAAGGCACGTCGACAAGCGAAATGCGCTCGATGATGGTGTGGGCGTTTGGCTCGCCCTCGAGAGTATAAGCCTGCATCTGGCCAGCAATTTTGTGCTGTCGTGTGCGCAATTCCAGTGGGGTCTCGGGCAGGGCTTCGCTGGCCGCGCCAGCGATGGGTGTAGGCGACGTCAGTGCGTGGTAGCGCTTAGTGACTTCCCCCGATGCGAAAAGCCCCTGGTAGGCGCCGCGAACCTCGCGCCGGGCGGTAAAGATGAGCAACCCCGACGTCAGCCTGTCGAGGCGATGCGCGGGAACCAACTCCGGATTACCCAGCTCCCGCCGCAGGCGAACCACAGCAGTTTCCGTAATGTGTCGGCCGCGCGGCATCGTTGCCAAAAACGACGGCTTGTCGACGACCACAAGGTTGTCATCTTGAAAGACAATCGGCATCGGCCCCGCGATTGTGCGCTCCGGTGCCGGGGTGCGGTAAAACCACATTTCCGCGCCGGGCTTCACCATGTCATCTGGACTGTAGGGCACTGAGTTGGCGCGAACGACGAGCCCATCTGCAAAACGCTTGGCCACAGCCGCGTCATCATCGTCTGGGTGGCGGTAGGTTTGACCTGCGATAGCGCCTGCGAGCAGATCCCACGCACGGGTGGGGGCATCGCCACGACGCCCGGGAGCGGCGATGCGGGAGGGGTTGAGCCCATCGCGAATGGGCAGTGGCATGCGACGCATACGGCTGACTTTAACAGGTGCCCCGGATTCACCCGGCGGGCAAGCGGAGCTGCTGGCGCAGGGCTGTGTTGGTACCGCCCCTAATGGCGTAGGTGGACAACATTCTGCCCTGTCGGTCGCAACATAATGGGGGTAGGGTGGAGGTGAAAGTAATAAAAGGGTTGGCTCGGAAGAGTTGACTAAATAGCAAAGCTTGTCCATTAAAATGGCGTCCAAGCAGGTGCGATAGGTGTAGCTGCGTTGCGGTCGGGCCGCGGAGAGCCAATTTTTATGGATCGCATAATAAGGAGGCAATCAATGCCAAGGCAGAACATCATTGTGTGCGCGGTCGATGGCTCGGAGGCATCCAAGACCGCCGTCAAGTGGGCCGCTAACACCGCAGTGAAGCGCGGTGAGCCGCTCCGTCTGGTCAGCAGCTACTCCATGCCGCAGTTCCTCTACGCAGAGGGCATGGTTCCGCCGCAGGAGCTTTACGACGATCTTGAGGCCGAGACCCTGGAGAAGATTAACGAGGCCAAGAAGATTGCCCTCGACTTCGCACCGTCGGTAGATGTCAGCCACCAGATTGAAGAGGGCAGCCCGATTGACATGCTGCTCGACCTGTCTGAGCAGGCAACCATGGTGGTTATGGGCTCTCGCGGCCTGGGCGGGCTCTCTGGCATGGTCATGGGTTCGGTTTCCGCCGCTGTTGTTTCCCACGCATCGTGCCCGGTTGTTGTTGTCCGCGAGGATAACCTGGTAACCGATGAGACCAAGTACGGCCCTGTCGTTGTCGGCGTCGATGGCTCCGACATTTCCGAGAAGGCAACCGAGTACGCATTCCGTGAGGCCGATGCTCGTGGTGCCGAACTGATTGCGGTTCACACCTGGATGGACATGCAGGTACAGGCTTCTTTGGCTGGCCTTTCTGCAGCTCAGAGCCAGTGGCAGGTTGTGGAAGAGGAGCAGAAGGCTCTGCTCGGCCACCGTCTGGAGAAGTACGCTAAGAAGTACCCGGAAGTGGCCATCAAGAAGGTTGTTACCCGCGACCGCCCGGTTCGTGCTCTGGCTGATGCCTCGGAAGGCTCGCAGCTGCTGGTCGTCGGCAGCCACGGCCGCGGAGGCTTCAAGGGCATGCTGCTCGGCTCCACCTCGCGTGCACTCCTGCAGGCGGCTGCTTGCCCGATGATGGTCGTCCGCCCGGAGACTGACGCCTAAAGCGCTCTTCGAGGAGACTGAGAAAAGACGCCGGTGCCGGTCGTCGAGGCGCTTTTAGCGCCGAGTGCAGAAACCGTTACCGAATATTTATAAGTAGAACCTAGCCGGTTTCCGACAGGCGTCGGGGGCCGGCTTTGGCTTATCCAAATGAGGGCTCTCGTCTGCATAAACCCCGTTTTCATGCAGAAAGTACAGATTTTATAAGAGTTTTCCTGTGGTTATCCGACTGTTATCTCGCTAGTTTCCCAGTGGCCGAAATGGCCTGATAGTGCTTGCAGTGTATGCAAGATTTTTCGGAAAGACTTATAGTTGAGTCAGAACGATTTCGGGAAAGGAATATCTATCATGAACGAGATTCTTCTTGCTGCCTCCTTTAGTCCTACTCTGGGCTTCGTTGGTTGGATTATCATCGGTGGTCTTGCCGGCTGGATCGGCTCTAAGATCATGAACACCGATGAACAGATGGGCGTCGTCCTGAATATCGTCGTTGGTATCGTCGGTGGTTTCTTGGGCGGTTGGCTGCTCACCCTGTTCGGTGTTGATGTCGCCGGTGGCGGAAAGTTCTTCAGCTTCCTCACCTGTCTGCTCGGCGCCGTGATCCTGTTGTGGATTGTCGGCATGATCCAGAAGCGCAAGTAAGCCAAGCAAAACAGCGCGACTATGCACGAAGCGTCGTAACGCTGCTATCTACTGGATAGTGAGCTAGAGCGCGGGGCATCTCATCAACACTGAGATGCCCTTTTTTTGTTGTGCGGTTGTCGTGACGTTGGCGTTCTGCGATTGTCGCGACATCTGTTGGGGGCGGCAATCATCGCACGCTAAAGTAGGACTAGAGGCTGAAAGACTGACTAGTTTGTTCTTTTACAAAATCACAGTCGCAGATACGCCTACAATGGAATATCACAGACTATGAACGCCCTGTTCAGTGCTCTGAAAGCAATGGCGCTAATGCCGGTGTTTGCGAGTAAGCAGCTGTTAGAACGGGGTGTGACTTTGGAAGGACGAGAGGTACTGCCGTGGCAGAAGCGACAACGGGCAAGGGCGCAAAAGGCGGCCGCGCTTCCTCTCGCCGTCGTAACCGCCCCAGTCCGCGGGAGCGCCTCCTGGCATCAGCGACAACTCTGTTTACAACGGAGGGTATCCGCGTTGTCGGCATTGACCGCATCCTGCGGGAAGCTGATGTGGCCAAAGCCAGCCTGTATTCGTTGTTTGGATCCAAGGACAAGCTAGTCATTGCATATCTGCAAGACCTCGACGCCAAATGGCGGGAGGCTTGGGAGCAGCGAGTGGCCTCTTTGGATACCCCGGCGGAGAAGATTCTCGCTTTCTTTGATCAGTGTATTGCGGAGCAGCCGGCAATCGACTTCCGTGGTTCACACTTCCAGAATGCGGCTAGTGAATATCCGCGGCCGGAAACGGAGTCGGAGCAGGACATCCGTCAGGCCGCAGCCGATCACCGTTCCTGGGTTTGGCAACAGCTACACACGCTGCTGACTGAAAATGAATCTAGTATGCCGTCTGCTCACGCAAATATGCTGTTGCTCTACCTCGACGGCGGCCTCGCGGGTGCCAAGATGTCCAAGGACCTGAACCCGCTGCAGATGGCGCGCGACCTGGCCCGTGACCTGGTCACGTAAATACTTAATTCTCGTTTTTAAACGCGCCCTAGTTCTCGCCTTTAACTCACGGGCTAATCTCGGAAGCGTTTCCAGTCCGACTCCTTTGAGCCGGTGGCCTTCTTAACCATATTCTTCGTATTCTGGCCGAGCAGCATTCCCAGGTTCTTTGCAATCAGAATTGGCTTCGGCCGCTTCTGCGCCTTTTGCGCTTTCTCGGCTTGTCGTTTCATGTCGTCCCGCACTTTAGCCAGGCCGGGAAGCGGCGGAACTATACCCGAGGAAATCTTCATATCCTGCGTCAGGGACGGCAAATTGTCCTGAGCACCAGGCCGCATCTGGGTCACCATGTAGCGAACCTTCGCAATTTTCAAAGCCTGGGCATATTCTTCTTCCTGCTTTGCTTTACGACGGTCCCGCGATTCCTTCTCAATAGCGGCATATTCGCTCTTATGCTGCTTTATCTTCCACGGAGCGAATGCGGATTTGATATAAAAGTGACGCTTGGCCTGCTTTAACTTCTTCTTTTCCTCCCGCTCCGATTCGTATTCACCCTTTTGGTGGTTTTGAAGAGTTCGGAAATCGTCCGTGAGCGGGTAGGTCTTTTCCACATAGCGGGTGAGAATAATATTTTGGGTCAGTGTCCAGAAGTTATTGGTGACCCAGTAGACAATTAGAGCCACAGGTGTTGGGCCAAAGAAACCCGCGAAGAGGATCATCAGCGGTGCGTAGATAAGCATTACGCGCATGAATTTGCTGAGGAATACACTGACGCTATTGGAATAGTCGAGAGTGCGCTGCAACCGGCGGTAGGAAATGACCAAGTTAAAACCGGTGAAAAAGGCCGCTGCCACGATGCCGATAATGCAGAAAGTTAACAGCGAATCATGATTGCCCCCGAGGATTTGCAGTTGCGCCGGGTCCATGCGCAGATATGCGGGTAGAGGCTGTCCCAAGAATGTCGCGCTCAGAAAGTCGGAGATCTCATCCTTAGAGATGAATCCGACATTATGAGACGCAGGCAGCCCAGGCCCCTCAGACGCCCGCAGCATGTGCCTCAGCATGCGAACAAGGCCCATAATCACGGGAATCTGGACGAAGAGGGGCGCCAGCATTACGGAGGTCTTAATTCCCTCTGCTTTGCGCATTTCCTTGCTGGCAAAGTTTACGTATTGTGGCGAGTTCGGCTCGATGCTCCTGCGGTAGCGCTCCTTGAGCATAAAAAGCTGCGGCCGTAGGTTGGCTGTCTTGCGCGCCGAGATAAATTGCTGGAACGCGAGAAACGCTAAAGCGCCACGCACCGTAAACACCAGCAGGAAGA
Source organism: Corynebacterium sp. MSK047 (assembly GCF_030232285.1). Classification (NCBI taxonomy): domain Bacteria; kingdom Bacillati; phylum Actinomycetota; class Actinomycetes; order Mycobacteriales; family Corynebacteriaceae; genus Corynebacterium; species Corynebacterium sp. MSK047. The sequence goes on from NZ_JASPJI010000014.1 coordinate 11,703, forward strand.
GAGAAAGCGTCCAGGACAGAGAAGACGGCAGGTGAAATACTGAGGCCAGTAAAAGGTGCCACGCCTTAAGGACAAACGAGACCAGCCAAACAAATGGTTCCAAAATGACCACGGGCCGACTCCTCCATGTCAAGGATAAGAAAAGTAAGACAACCGGATGAGGCCGGTGTGCCAATTCCAGCCGCTATCCTAGCGACTCGAATTACCTGCCCCAACTTTAAAACAGGGCCCCGCTGTGGCGGGACCCTGTTTTAAAGATAGTAAAGCTGGGTGAAACCCAGTGGAAGGCAAATGGACCTGGGTGAGAACTAGTTAGCGCTCTCGTACTTTTCAATAATGTGCTTTGGCAGCGCACCACGGTCTGCAACATCCATGCCATTCTCTCGTGCCCACTGGCGAATCTTGCGATTGCGATCACGGGCCTCAGCGGCATTGGGATTAGCGGAAGAGCGCTTACGCGGAGCTACAACCGTGCTGTGATCAATGGAAGCTTTCGCAATATACGGTTCTAATACCTGCTCGAACTTCTCTGCATTTTCCTGAGAGAGGTCGAGAATGTAGTTCTTACCGCGGAAAGAGAAACGAACGACTTGGTGGTCTGCGGAATCAAGTGGAGTCCCATCGAGGTCGTCGATGTACTGAATTAGTTCGCGGCGTGCCATAGAATCCCTGCCTAAGCTTGGTGCTGAACTTGTAATAATGAAGAAGGCTTACGGTGAAACTTCAATACGGTGAAATTTCAAATTAATATCAAGCCCTATTTTCTTTCCCCCACAGTATAAGTGCAAAGAAATTTAATGTCTATTGACGATAATTGAGCTCGATTGTGCAACTTATATTGAATACATGGTTTGTTAATAATTCGATTAACTGTGCACAAGAACTTGGGGTAATAAAAAGACGGCCCTGCATGTTGTGCAGGGCCGTCGTGAACAGCAACTACGCCACTGAGGGCGCAATGCGGGGTGCGCTCTCGGTAGTCGTCGTAAAGCGAAAGGACGAGAAGGCGCTTAAGCCTGGGTCATGCCCTGACCCGGCTTGCCGCGGTAGGTAGCGGCGACGAAAAGCGGCTGGTTCGGTTCTTCCTTGACCTCGACAAGGCGGTACTCAGAGGTAACGTCCTCGCGGCCGAAGTAGACGGCAGTGTAGCCGTGGCGGTCGAACTCGAGGTAGTTGACGTACGGGTTCGCAGCCTTGAGTCCAGCGGTAGCAGCCAAGGAAATCGGGTTGTCCTGAGGCAGCTTCACAATGTCATCGATATTCGGGGCGCTGACGGAAGTACAGACAATCTCAATAGCGGCAATGCCGGCACTCGGGTACTCGCCCGGGACCTTCGGTACGTTGCAGTTCCAGGAGGAGTGAATATCGCCGGTGAGGAAGACAACGTTGTCGTAGCCTTCCTTATCCATGATGTTGATCAGCTTACGACGCTCAGCAGCGTAGCCATCCCACTGATCCAAGTTGTACGGCAGGCCGTCCTGAGGCAAGCTCAGCAGCTCGGTGACAGCGCGGGTGGCCTCCGGATCCAGCGGCGGAACCAGCACCGGAGTGAACATGACGGAGTTGCCCACGACACGCCACTTTGCGCTCGAGGAACGCCACTGGCCGAGCAGGTAATTGAACTGCTCAGAGCCGAGCATGGAGCGGTTCTCATCATCGGTCTCGCCAGCGCGGATGAACTTCAGCTGCTGGTCACGGTAGGTGCGCAGGTCCAGCATGGTCAGGTCGGCGAGATCGCCGAAACGGAAGCTGCGGTAGAGCTTTCCGCCCTGGGAGAACGGGACCGCGCGAACCGGCAGCCACTCCAGGTAAGCCTGGATAGCGGCGTCGCGGCGGGCAATGTAGTCGCCTTCGGTCTCCGGGTCGTGGTTCTCAGCGCCACTGTGCCAATCATCGTTGGCGACCTCGTGGTCGTCCCAGGTCACAATCCACGGCTTTGCGCGGTGAGCTTCCTGCAGGTCCGCATCGGTACGGTAGGTGGCGTAGCGCAGGCGGTAGTCAGCGAGAGAAATGATCTCGTGAGCCGGCTTGTGGTCACGAACCGGGCCCTTGCCGGAGTAGCCACCGGCCTCGTACTCGTAGATGTAGTCACCGACACACATGATGATGTCGATGCGGTCATTTTCCGCCATATCGCGGTAAGCGGAGAAGAAGCCACTTTCCCAGTTAGCGCAGGAAGTCAGCGCGATGCCCAGGTGATCTGGCGAGGAGTTCACCGGCGGCGCAGTGCGAGTCTGGCCAATCGGGGAAACCTGGCCCGCGTGATCACCAGCGGTGACGGTAAAGCGGTAGAAGTAGTAGGAATCAGCGGAGAGACCCTTGACATCGATCTTGACAGTGTTGTCAGCATCCGGGTCGGTGTTCAGGGCGCCAGAGGCAACGATGTTGCCGAAGCCCTCATCAGAAGCGACTTCCCACTTCAGTGCAACAGGACGGCCCTGGTTTGCACCTGCGGTATCGCCTGGGTGTGAGGTCACACGAGTCCAGATAAGAACCGAGTCCGGCAGTGGGTCGCCAGAGGCCACACCGTGTTGGAATACCTGAAAACCACCGGAACCGCCAGCATTAGCTGGGGACTGTGACTCAGGATTTGCCCCCGCACTGGTAGCGGGTGCCAGGCCGATGGCTCCGGCAGCAGCACCGGTAGCGCCGGCACGCAGTACGGCACGACGAGAAGGGGTGAATGGCTTTTGGGCTGTTGCGTCGCTGTACGAGACCGCACCGTTCAGATTCGAGGCTGCAGTCTGAGATTTATCTGAAGATGGCATAGCCCTCATTACAGTAGTTCTCAGTCCGTAGCGCCATTGGTGGGAAAAAATAGCCCGATACGGGGGTAATAAGAGCAAAAGCGCGACTGTTGCTGTTCAACAACAGTCGCGCTCAATTCGATGAATCTCGGCGAGTGGCCTCAACCTGAAGCGGCCGGGTTTACGCGCCCAGCTCCGAAATAATCTGGCGGTCCAGCGAATCCAGCTCCGCGGTAATGGAGTGGTGCGCGCGACGACGCTGCTCCGGGGTCATCTTCTCGGCAGTATTAATAGCATCAGTCATGACATCCAGACGCGAGTTGGCGTCCTTGATAAAACCATCGATGCCCTTGGCGCCCGACTTACGCAGCTCCGTCAGCGAACCGCGAGTAGCCTCAATGCGGGCCAGCAGCGGTGCACCGTGCCCCTGGTAACGAGCGGCATCATTAGCGGAAACACCGAACTTCTGCGCGGCCGACGAGTGTTCACGGCGCTGAATGGCAGTGATAGCGCGGTAGGCCAGCGGAACCAGCACCGGTACCAGCAGGCGCGCGCCACCGATCCACGACTTTGCCTTGTCCTTGTTGAAGCCCTGGCTGCGCTGCTGTGCCAGGATCTTCTCGGCCATCTTGGTCTGGTGACGCTGCTTGGCAGCCAGCGCCTTCTTCTCGTCCTTGGCACTTGCCTTGCGGATCTTCTCCGCGCGCTTCAGAGCACGGTTTTCCAGCTTGAGTTCCTTCTTACCGAGCTTTTCCTCAGAACGAACGCGGCCAGCGGCCTCCTTCAGCTCCAGCTTGTGCTGGTGCTTCTGGTCGCGCTTAGCGGCCTTGACCTCAGCCTTGTGTGCCTTGCGATTAAGTCGAGCTGCGTGGCGAGCCTCTTCCTTAGCCTTCGCCTTGGCAGCCTTCACCTGCTTGGCGGTTTCGCGCCGACGCTCACGGATGTCACCCAAGAAGCTCATTTTTTCCTTCGCCTAGTTGCTCGCAGATAGTCCCTCCGGAAAAGTGGGGCGGAAAACCCTTAAACCCCACCGCGCCGGAGTGCGCTTGCCAGATGCAGTGGCTGCATCACGATTCTTGCTATCCAAGCTTAACGTGAAACTTCCTACCGAGTGGCGATACGCTAATTCTCATTGTGACTGATTCATCCGTTTCGCGCCCGCTTCTCCACGCGAGCGACCTCATCGGCTGCCGCTACCGGCTGAGCCTCGACCTGCGCGAGGGGCGGCTAGTCGAACCTGCTTCTCACCAAGAGCACCGCTTGCCGACGTCCATCGCGTCCATCCCCGACCTGTACACAGTGGCCTCGGGGCCGGACGCTCACCTGGATACCCTTGAGGCCATCGCCCGCGGAGAGAACATCATCGCCGGTGGCGTGCTCATGCATGAGCGCCCGATTCCCGGTGGGGTGTACTCGGGAATCGACGAGATTTGCCACCCTGATCTGTTGGTCAAGGTCGATGATTCACCGCAGACGACCTCACCGACGTACATGCCGGTCCTGGTTGTCACACGGCATCTGCTCTCTGCGCGCAAACAGGGCCGGCGGCGTAAGCCGTCGTCAAGCAATGCGGCGCGTGCGGCGGCGATGCAGGTACGACTGCTGGGCGTTGACCGGCTCGGGCGTGATGGTGTGATGGGGCGGACCCTGCGTCAGGCGATGGTTGTCACGGATGAGTGGAAGCTACGGCATTACGGACCTGATGCTGTGAAGCTGGGGCAGGCGGCGGCGATGCTGCACCGGCTGGGCGTGTCCTGTGGCCTGGTGGGGGCGATTAGTGCCACCGGAATGAATCTGGATACACGGCATATCGTCATTGCTGATGAGGGTTCGCGCGTGGCCTCGTACCGGATGGCGTTGCGCGACGCGCGTGATGCCGTCGCTGCCACTCAGGGGCGACCGTCACGATTTACGCCGGGCACCTGGCCGCTGGCGCCGCGGCGCATCCGGGAGTGCCGAACCTGCCATCACCACGACCGTTGCTTCGATGAACTGACCGCAAGTGACGACATTTCCCTCCTTCTACCTGGGGATAAGTCCATGCGGTTGCGCAGCGTGGGCATCGACACGGTCACGGCATTGGCGCAGGCGAGTACCAACACTCCGCATGTCAGCAAGGAGCAGGTGTGGATGGCGAGGGCGCGGCTTGCCGACGTCGACGCGCTCCGGGTAGCCGCCAAGACATCGGCCCCGCGTGGCGATGTCGAGATGGACATCGATATGGAGGCGTATCCCAACGATGGCGCCTACCTGTGGGGAACCTGGGTGCCCGGGGAGGACTACCGTGGCTTCATCACCTGGGAGCCACCGGGGCCAGAGGGGCTCGGCGGCACGGCGGAGGCCAGGAATTTTGCGATTTTCTGGGATTACCTGATGCGGCGTCGAAATGCGGCGCATGAACAAGGCAAGACCTTCCGCGCCTATTGCTGGGCGGCAGAGGGCGAGAACTATTGGCTACGTCAGAGCGCTACCCGGTTCGGCGGCCAGGAATATGTGGTGCCCGCAGATTCGGCGGATTTGGCCACAGGTGATGTGGCTGGTTCCGGTTTCGAGGCAGCTGGCCCGACAAAGATTGTGCGGGTGCCGACCCGCGAAGAAGTGGACAAGTTCATTGCCTCGGAGGACTGGGTGGACATGCTGAAGGTCGCCCGTCGCCAGATCCTCTCCACCGTCGGCATGGGGCTGAAAGTCGTGGCCCCGTGGTCGGGCTTCCACTGGCGCGACGCCGATGTTGACGGCGAGGCATCGCTGGATCTGTATCGCATTGCGACGGCCACTGACCTCGACTTTGTCGCGGAACAGTCCTTTGAAAAGCTCACGCAAGCCGAGGCGCGCGCTATGCTGCTGCGCTACAACGGCGATGACTGCCGATCGGTAGCCCACGTCCGCGACTGGCTGGATTCACAGCGCGCGGCCGCGGACCTGCCGCATGGGGATGACCTGCCGGTTCCTTAGCGCGCTAACCACGCGTCCACGTGCCGCGCCGGGCGAACTTAGGTGAGACCTTCTTCATCGCAGCATTGCGAATGATGGCCGTGTTCTTGCGGGCTAACAGCAGCAACTGCTGTGTGCGCTCGGCACGGAATGTTGAGCGAGGCGATCGGTGCACATCGCGGAAAAGCCGCTTGGTCGCCGCCAGCTGATCCGGCGAACGCGTCGCCAGCTGTGCCAATTTCTCCTTGGCCAGCTCAAGCGCAGCGTCCTCCGTGTCCACGGCCCACGTCGCCAGACCAATCTCAGTTGCTTCCTTGCCGTTGAGTTCTTCGCCAGACATAGTCAGCCAACGTGCAGTATCGGCGCTGACCTCGTCGAGAATGGTTCGCATACCGGACATATCCGGAATCAGCCCCCACTTCGCTTCGAGGATTGACCACTTGGCATCGCTCGTCGTAATGCGGAAATCAGCACCTAGCGCAATCTGTAGACCACCGCCGTAACAGTGCCCATGCACCGCCGCAATGACCGGCACCGGCAGGCGTCGCCAGTCCCAGCAGGCGCGCTGGAACAGGTTCGTGCCGTGGATATCGGGGACGAATGAGCGCAGAATGCGCGAGGGCTTCTTAAATGCCGACGCGAAATCGAGCCCAGCGCAAAACGATTTGCCCTCGCCACGTAGGATCACGCCGCGCAGATCACGGTCAGTTGCCAGTTTCCGGGCGACGGCGGACAGCTCGGTCAGCATCTCAAGTGTTAGACCGTTGAGTTTGTCTCCGCGGTCCAAACTGACGACAGCGATTTTCGCCGCCTCTGAATCAGCTACGGCGAGGTGTTCATAGGTGACGTTGACATTGTTGCTGGTGCTCATGGGCACTAACGCTAAACGACGGCTACGTGTGCCGCCCGGGAAATACCAAAAGTGGTCTCAAACAAGACATAAAAAACCGACCCGCTGAGGGTAAGCCCCGTCAGCGAGCCGGTAAGCCATCTTTAGCGCGCGGCAGGGACGCGTAAAAAGTCGCGCGCTGTTAGCCGAGATTACTTGGCAGCTGCGAACAGCTCTGCAGCGTAATCCCAGTTGAAGACGTTCCAGACAGCCTTGACGTAGTCAGCCTTGACGTTCTTGTACTGCAGGTAGAAAGCGTGCTCCCACATATCCAGCAGCAGAACCGGCTTCAGGTTGATGGACAGGTTGCCCTGCTGATCAGTCATCTGCTCAATAACCAGGCGCTCTGCAATGGTGTCGTAACCCAGAACAGCCCAGCCGGAGCCCTGCAGACCCAGAGCAGCAGCGTTGAAGTGAGCCTGGAACTTCTCGAAAGAACCGAAGTCGCGCTCGATAGCCTCAGCCAGCTCGCCGGTCGGCTGGCCGCCACCGTTCGGGGACAGCAGCTTCCAGAACAGGGAGTGGTTGGTGTGGCCACCCAGGTTAAAGGCCAGGTCCTTGGACAGGCCGGTAACAGCTGCGAAGTCGCCGGACTCGCGAGCAGCGGCGAGCTTCTCCAGTGCAGCGTTGGCACCGTTGACGTAATTAGCGTGGTGCTTGCTGTGGTGCAGCTCCATAATCTCGCCGGAGATGTGCGGCTCCAGAGCGTCGTAAGCGTAATCCAGCTCAGGAAGTTCGTACTTAGTCATTAGGAAAATTCCTCCTCAACACGTTTTTAGGTTGTGCCGTCGATGGTACTCAAGATGAGTGGATGCGCAACCATTTAAGCAATACAATTAATGCGAAATTCATAAAAAATGCTGTTCAGGGATATCTGTCACAAGTTTATGAACGCGGCGGCTGAGTGCGGCGAATCCACTTACTCACGCGCTTGAAGCGCATTCCGGCTGCGCCACCCAGGTCGTCGTCAAGCGGAATGTCGAGGATGGAAGCCCACGTTGGCAACATTTCTTCCTCGTACCGGTGGCCGTGACCACCGGGGACGGTGACGGAGGCGAGGCCGTCGATAAGCACCTGCCAGAAGGTGACGAACGGATGCCAGCGCATGGAGGGGAGAACATCGCGGCCGACGCGCTCTGCAAGCCAGTCGGGGCGGCGCCAGGCCAGTGGGTAATCCCACCAAACGATGGGGTCAGAGGCATGCTGCAGGAATGCGACGCGCGGGAATTCCCACGGCCCGAACTTGGTGCCATAGAAGGAGTGGTACAGCTCGTCGGGGCGCGTAGCGAAGCGGATGTTTCGCCCCTCGTCGATGACTGGAGCGATTTCCGGAGACCCCTTTGTCCGACGGTGCGTCAGCTCTTTCCACATCGCGGAGAACTGTGGTGCGCCCGTCCAGACAGCACCGTCGACGCGTGCGAGCATGTCAGCGGAATTCTCGAATGCGCCGAGACCGCCAAACCCGCCGAGGGATTCACCGGCGACGTAGACCTTTGGCCGGTCGTTCTCCGGCATCTTGTCGACTTCCTGCAACACCCGATGGATAAGGGTGTGGCCAGCCGCGATTGGGGTTTCGTGGTCCGTTAGCCATGCCACTGGGGAGGGGAGGTCAGAGTACTGCAGAGCGACAGTGGCGCAGTTGCCAAGGGTCAAGAACTCTGCAGCCTGCGCCGACCACGGTGGCACCCAACCGGTGCCGGTGGTGGTGAAGACAACCAGATGATCGCGCCGAAACGCGCCGGTGCGGTGCATCTCGCGGATGATGAGCTCCGCCTGTTCCCGCAGAGAACGACCTGGCACCTTGCCCGCATAAATGCGGATGGGTTCCTGCAGTTCGGAGAGCGGCTTGCCAGTGACCACCGCCAAATCTCGGGCACGGGGGCCTTCGGCGACGAAGACGCGCCCCTCGGCGCCGAGTGCGTACCACGGCTCCAAAGACCATGGACTCCCGGAACGTTCCGGCTCCCAGGGCTGCATGCGGCCTGGAACTACCAGGGTATTCAGGTATCGGGACTTCTTGGCGATGGACTCCAAAGTCCGACGGATAAGCAGTCGATCAATGCTGGCGGCCACGGCACCACCGACGATGGCACCGCTGAGAACCGGGGCGAGACCGCGCGGCAGCCAGGGGCGGAGGTTGTCCCGCAGTAAGTCATAGCCGCGATTGGCCAGCGCGGAGAGCCCCCGAGTGGTCAGGTAGAGACCACTGGCAATCATTGTGGAGGCGAACTGGCTGCGTGCGGATTCCTGCTCATCCTTGCCCACCAGGCGGCCAATTTCGCGCTGCTGGGAAATGGAGCGCAGCCACAGCGCCGCGGTGGTGGCCGTGGTGGCAACATGCCAGGTCACGGCCAGTGCGCGCTCGTGTCGAGGTGCCGGCGCAAAGCGGCTGAGCGGAGTGCTGGCCAGACGCCGCATCGTCGTGTTGTAGCCATAGCCGATAGCCACCCCGGTGACATGGCCCGCCAGCTGTGCCAGGAAGGTCACAGTAACGGTGGCGATCCGAGTACGCGGCATCAGCGAGGGGCTAAAGGCAGCCCATGACGCAATTTCTGCACCAATTAGACCGGGGTTGGAGGGAATGCCCGCTCGCAGTGCGCTGCGGATAGTGCCAGGGCCGGTACCTAGGAGACGTTCGCGAAAGACTTTGGTCGCCATCAGACTGCCGGTGCCGACTGCGCCCAGCGCTTTGGCCATGCCAGCTGTGCCAGCGACTCCTGTAATTCCCGTTCGCGCTGCTCGTGCAGCTCGCACTGTCCTGGTGGTTTCGATTGGCTGAGCTACAGGTGTGTTGCCCGTAGACGCAATCGAGGGCGCAATCGAAGTAAATGCGCGACGCAGGAATCCCATAACTCCCATCATGGCAAAATTTTTTCCACGGGGTTTATTCATCTCGCGCCAGTTTTCCGCACAAAGCGTAGCCTGTGGGGTGTCGCAACGTTTTCCGAATCGGTTGAGAAGGATCCGAGGGCTATGAAGCTATCCACAGGAAATAAGGTCGTGCTGATCGGCGCTGGCGACGTCGGCGTGGCATATGCGTACTCACTGGTCAACCAAGGCACTGTCGACCATTTGGCAATCATTGACATCGACGAAAAGAAGACGATGGGCAACGTCATGGACTTAAACCATGGCGTCGTGTGGGCGTCGTCGCGCACCAAAGTCACTCAGGGCACGTACGCCGACTGTGACGATGCCGCGCTGGTAGTCATCTGTGCAGGCGCAGCACAAAAGCCCGGCGAGACTCGCCTACAGCTGGTGGACAAGAACATGAAAATTATGAAGTCCATCGTCGATTCCGTCATGGCCAGCGGTTTTGATGGGCTCCTACTGATCGCCTCCAACCCCGTCGACGTACTCACATACGCCGCGTGGAAGTACTCCGGGCTGCCACACAACCGTGTCTTCGGCTCCGGCACCATCCTGGACACCGCACGTTTCCGTTACATGCTGGGTGAATACTACGATGTTTCCCCGATGAGCGTGCACGCATACATCATTGGTGAACACGGCGACTCCGAGCTGCCGGTGTTGTCCAGCGCCAACGTTGCAGGCGTCAGTCTGTCCAAGCGCCTCGCCGCCGACCCCGCGCTTCACGACGAGCTGGAGGACATCTTCATCCGAACCCGTGATGCCGCCTACGAGATTATCGATGCCAAGGGCTCCACTTCCTACGGAATCGGTATGGGGCTGGCCCGCATTACGCGCGCCATTTTCCAGAACCAAGAGGTAGCTCTGCCGGTCTCCGCATACTTGCAAGGTGAATACGGTCATGAGGACGTGTTCATCGGAACACCAGCCATTGTGAACCGTCGAGGAATTCGCCGCGTTATCGAGCTTGAGCTGGACGAATACGAAAAGAAGCAGCTGGACAAGTCCATTCAGACGCTCCGAGATGTGCAGGATCCATTCTGGAAGTAACTGCTGGTAGCGAGAGTAGATGTCTTCTCGACATGCGCTTTCGGCCGTCTCATTTGAGAATGAGAATGCCCACCTTCTATTGGCCCGCGTGGCCGACTCTGGCCAACGCTTCGTCTTCAACACAGGAGTGCCTTCTCTATGGCAGCGCAGAGCCCTCAAGACACAGCAACTGACAACACTGAAAGCGGCGCGGCCGTACCGCGTCTGGATGACCTCATCAGCAAGGTCACTGATCTGATCACAGAGTTGGACGACGTCTCGGTGGAGGCTTCTGCACTGCTCGCAGAGGTGCCGGAAGAGCGCCGTCGGCACGCGGAAAACCTGCTGCACTACGCACACCTGCGCACAATTGACATCCGTGAGCTGCAAAACAGCTTGCACGACCTCGGCGTGACCAGTCTGACCACGGTGGAGACTTTCACCCGGGGGCGCCTTGAGCTCGCTCTCAACGCGCTGTTGGCGCTGGCGGGGCGCACCTCAGACATCGATGTCGCCCGCATTATTGCCGACGATGAGCGCGCGGATATTGCCCTGGATAACAACGCCACCGAGCTGTTCGGTCAGGAGCGCGCGGATGTCACTTCGCACATTATGGTGACCCTGCCCGCCGAGGCCGCCGACGATGCAGAGTTGGTGGAGAGCTTCGCTGCCGCTGGCATGGATCTCGCTCGCATCAACTGCGCCCACGACGGACCTGAGCAGTGGAGCCGCATGATTGACAACGTCAATGCTGCAGCTGAGAAGGCCGGTCGCCGCATCTTCGTGTCCATGGATCTGGCTGGTCCGAAGCTGCGCACGGGCGATATCGAACCGGGGCCGCGTGTGGGGCGCGCCCGTGTTGTGCGTGACGACGCTGGCACGGTCATCTCCAAGTCCAAGATTTGGCTGACTCCGCGACTGGATGAGCACCCCAAGCCAGCTCCGAGCGATTTGCCGGGGCGTCCCGCACTGCCGTTGGAAGCAGATCAGGGGTGGTTGGAACAGCTGCAGCTTGACGATGTCATTACGCTGCATGACTCCCGCTCGGCGAAGCGTCACTTCACCGTTGTGCGCATCGACACCGACTCCGAGGGCGAGGTCGAGGCTGTCCTCGCCGAGGGCGAAAAGAACGCCTGGATTGCCGAGGGAACACACCTGCGCAGCAACTACGAGGTCACGCGCGCTGGTGGCGTGCCACCGACCGTGCAAAAGCTGCGCTTCCACACCGGTGATGAGTTTATTCTCACCAGCCGCGAGGAAATCACCACCATTCCACGCACTGACGATGAAATTCCACGCGTCTCCTGTTCGCTGCCGTCTGCCGTGGCGGCTCTGAAGCCGGGCAATCCGGTGCTTTTCGACGACGGTGCGCTCGGCGCTGAGGTGGTTGAGGTCTCCGAGACGTCGTCAAGCGAAGATAGTCACGTCGATGCCCGGCTGCGTGTCCTGCGTACGAAGCCGAATGGTCAGCCGCTGGCGGCGCATAAGGGCATCAATCTGCCGAACACCGACCTGCCACTCAATTCGCTTACCGACGAAGACATTGAGCACCTGCGCTTTGTGGTGGAGCATGCGGATATTGCTGCGGTGAGCTTTATTCGCACGCAGGGGGATGCTGAGTACGTTTACAAGGTGCTCGATGAGATTGCGGCGGAACATGAGGCTGCGGGCCGCGAGGACCTGGCGTCGAAGGCTCGGAACCTGGGTGTTGTGCTGAAGATTGAGACTATTCCGGCATTCCAGAATCTGCCGGGAATCATCATCGCCAGCATGAAGCGCGCCAAGTCCGGTCTGATGATTGCTCGTGGTGACCTGGCTGTGGAGCTGGGCTTCGACCGTATGGGTGAGGTCCCAGGCCAGATTCTGACGCTGGCGCAGGCAGCCGGTGTGCCGACCATTCTGGGTACTCAGGTGCTGGAGAACATGGCCAAGGCCGGCCTGCCGTCCCGCGCGGAGATTACCGATGCGGCCTTCGCCCTGCGTGCCGAGTGCGTGATGCTGAACAAGGGGCCGCACATTACCGAGGCCATCGCGATTTTGAACAACCTGGCCCGGAAGATGGGACGTTCGCAGCGTAAGAGCCGCATCATGCTGCGGAAGATTCGCAGCTGGTCGGACTAGTGGCTGGGGTAGGGGCCGGGCTAGTTTAGGTAGGTTAGGGGGAGCGCACTTAAAAACACCGTGGGAGAAAAGACTGCGGAAGAAGCCGGCCGCGCGTACGAGAGGAGCCCTGCGGAAAATGTCTAATGAACAGGCAGAAAACGCGGGGTGGGCTGTGCCGCCGCAGTCTCCAAAACAGCAGCCACAGCAGTCCCCACCTCAGGTGGTGCTGCCACCGCAGCAGAACTGGCAGCCGACTGTCTCGGATTCGACTATCACGGGTGCGACGCCGCGCTGGAAGGCCGATGAGATTGTTCGCAAGCGCGCGGACAGCGTCTTTCGATGGGCGATGAGCGGCGCCGGAGTATTCGCCGCATTTACCGTTTTCGTCTGGATGAGCATCCTGAGCCCCGGTCAGGACCTAGTGGTTTCCCTCCTCGGTGAGTTTGGAGCATGGGCTTTCGGTCTCTGTGGAATGGTTTCCCTCATTGGGCTGGGTTTTTCGGTCTACAAGACCCTCCAGGTGCTGCGTGACCGCGCAACGTATGCTCGCCCACTGCTGTCGCGCACGGCAACGGATGTGCGCACGATGCACATGTGGCCAGTGCGCAACATCACGGGGCCCGTAGTCGCGTTGGCTGAAACAGGAGTCACTGCCGTAATGGGGCCAGGTCGCTTTATCTGGTACCTGGCCTGCGTTTTGTGGCCACTTGCAGTGGGGTGGTTTATCGCTGCCGACGTATCCCGGACATACTTCCAGGCCGGAATCATCACCGTTTTAGCTTGTGTGACGACTGCCCTCACAGCGCGGCTACTCGGCTACGTGTTGGCTCCCGAGGAAGTGCATCGCAACATTCCCGTTGGATCCGGTCGCGAACGCACCCAGCCCGGTTTCTGGTCCAAGGGCTTCATCCCCAGCGAAGCTACCGATGAACAAGGGGAGACGGGCGCAATGGCCGTCGACAAGCAGCTTTTCGAAGGAACGGCGAGCGAATTCGTCGACGATTTTTATAAGTAGCCCAGGCAGTCGCGAACTACGGAGAGCGAATAGGTATTCTGTGGCCTTGTGGGAAAGAAATCTCGTAAGAAGAATAATCAGGCCCCGGAGGGCATGAGCCGTCGTCAGGCGAAGCTGGCAGCCCGCGCTGCTGAGCGTGCAGCGCTGCTGGGTAATCCGCGTCCGTTCAAGGACTTCGACGAAGAGGCTGACATCGTGGCTGTCCGCGAGTTCGCTCCGGCTGTGGTCATTCCGGTCACGGTCGCTGACGCCGAGCGTGACATCAAGCTCTGCACCGTGCTGCCAGGCGGCGTTGCTGCCCTGACGCGTGCCGCTGACCAGGGCAATGAGGCTTTCGTCGCGCTGCAGACGCAGGCGCGCACCAATGACGGCGCTGCGGATCTCTCCCGTGCGCTGGCATGGGCCCGTGACGCAGAGCCGGGCCAGCAGCTCTCCTCCGCCACTGACGGCGAGGCCGCACCGCTTACCGACGTCCTGACCGCCGTGGATCTCGACAACCTGGAGGTCCACCAGGACTTCGAGTGGTGGATTCCCAAGGGCATTGAACGCACCCCGATGATCGAGCAGAACCTGGCCGTGGCTAACGACGCGATTCTCCCGTCATACCGCCTGGATGCGAAGGTCGCTGGTGCTGTGTGGTGGATTGATCCGGGCGAGCGCGCCCACATCCGCTGGGTGCGCCGCGAAGATGAAAGGCCACTGCTGGACGCCCTGGCACGCGTGCACGCTGCGGACAACCTTTCGCTGGGAGAGGGCACCAAGTTCGCTGGTGTCTTCCGCACCGATGGTCTGCTGGTGCCGGTCTGGGACCTGGATAACACCAAGCCGCACGACCACTGGATTGCCGCCGTGGAAGAGGCCGACAAGCGTATCGCTGAGGCGCTGGCCAGCGAAGAACCGCTGACCGCCGAAGAGCGCAAGTCCCGTGAGACCATCGTGTCCCGTCAGGTGACCATTCGGAACTAGGCGTAGCTGGTTTAAGAACTAACGCGTGTGGCTCAGCAAAATGCTAAGTCACACGCGTTAGTTGTCTCGAAAGCTATCCGAAGCTGTTTTAGCTGCCCTCTTGGCTATCTCAGCTCCGCAAAAAGTGCTGGCGCTTCGACTTCGTCCCAGAGCAGCACATTGCCCGCATAACCGGTGTCCATGGCGCCTGAGGTGGGCACGGTAAGAGAATCGGAACCGAAGAGCATGCGCAACATCAGCCAGGTCAGGTGCCAGACATGGTCACCATCGCCGACGAACACGGCCTTAGTGCCAGCATTGGCCAGGCGAATCCAGCGGTAGGGGTTGAGCCATACCGCAGGTGATTTCAGCCGTCCCATCAGCGCGCTCATGAACTCACGCTGCCGCTCTACGCGGTCCAAGTCTCCCTGGGCGGTAGCACGCGTGCGCACGTAACCCAGGGCGCCCGCGCCGTCGAATTTCTGGCAACCGGCCTGGATATTCAGGCCCGCCAGCGGATCGTCGATGGCTTCTTCAGGGCACATCTCGATACCGCCGACAGCATCGACGACACCGGCGAAACCGCCAAAGCCAATTTCGGCGTAGTGGTCGATGTGGATTCCAGTGTTTTTCTCTACGGTATCGATGAGCAACTGGGGGCCACCAAATGCGAATGCCGCATTGATCTTGTTCTTGTCATTGCCCGGGATATCCACGAAGGAGTCACGCGGGATACTGACCAACTTCGGCTTACCGAGCACCGGAATGTGGGCAATCATGATGGTGTCGGTGCGCTGGCCGAAATCACCACTGCCCGTCGACAGCTTGGCAGCATCTTCCTCTGACAGGCCCGTACGAGAGTCTGAACCGACGAGCAACCAGTTGGAGGACATCGTATTGGCAGGGCGGTCTGCCAGATCTGAGAACGCATCGACCCTGGTCAGGCGGATGTCGACAAGTGCCATCGTGACGACAAGGAAGATGACGAGAAGCAGGATGATGGATTTAAAGCGCAAGCGTGGCAGTCGCAAGCGTGGCATGCGGAACCCAGACCTGACGCCGGCGCCGTCACGACTGCCACGGCGTCCACCACGGCCAGAACTCGCTGCTTGTGGGGCACTGTAGTAGTCCTGTGACGAGCCGCGCGAGGAAGATTGGAAATCCGCATCCGGATTATATCCGGGTGGGGGAAACCGCGGATCGCTGCCAGCGCGTCCGCTACCGGCCCGGTTCATTGGTGGACGGGACTCAATGCGCGTTTCGTTCAGTGGCGCCTGCCGACGTTCCGGTTGCGGCCTAGACCTGCGCGGAGGCATAGGCGCTGGGCGGGCTGCCCCTGCCCTAGATGGGCGGTCGGAACGGGGCGGGATGGGGCGTCGTGAAGCGCCACGCGAATCGGCCTCACGGGGGCCGGCATGCTTCGGCGACGCCTCGTCCACACGGCGGTAGATGGGGCGGCCATAGCGATCTTTAAGCGGCCTACCGTATCGGTCGCGGGCAATGCGCGAGTCGTCGAAGTTGCCTTCCATACCAATAAAGAATAGGCAACGACAGTGGACTAAGAGAACCGAGACAGCAATACAAGTCTTGGTAGCGCTGGCGTTACCCTGCATGCGACGTGCTGAAAGGGGTTGGGAACGAAGAAGAATATGCTGGAAATATGTCCGCAATGAATCAGAACAACGAACGTGCAGTCAACGAGTCGGATGTTTATGTCAAGAGCCGACATGGTGTCCCGCGGGACTTCTTCGCCTGTGAGGCGGCGGGGCTGGGTTGGCTGCGCGAGGGTGAAGCTGACGGCGGTGCGCGCGTAGTGGAGGTGCTGGGCGTGAGCGGGCATGCGCTGAAATTGCGTCGAATTGAGTCGACGGTGCCGACTCCACAGGCGGCGTACGATTTCGGAAAATCGTTGGCCATTACCCACAATCTGGGCGCCGCTGGCTGGGGTGCCGGCCCCGATGGATGGGAGGGGCACGGCTACTTCGGTCCACTGGATCAGCCCCTGCAGATGGACCTGACTCCACGGGAGAGCTTCGGTGAATACTGGGCGAGAGGACGTCTACTGCCCGCGCTGGGAAAGTTGGAAAGCTCCTACAATAACCGTCAGCTAGATATCTTTGAACAGCTCATTGAGCGACTCTTGGCTGGAGATTTCGACAACGAGCCAGATGCTGCGCGTGTCCACGGTGACCTGTGGTGGGGAAACCTCATGTGGGATGCAAACGGCGCGATCTTGATTGACCCCGCGGCGCACGGCGGAGCCCGCGAGGAAGATTTGGCACTGCTGGCGCTATTCGGGGCAACACACTTCGACGAGATCTTGCGTGGCTACGAATCCGTACATCCCCTGCCGGATTTCGCCGAGAGCTGCGAACTCCATCAGCTCTACGCCGTGCTCATGCACGCGGTGCTTTTTGGTGGCGGATACGCCGGACAGGCGGCGGCAATGGCGGCGAAGTACGTGCGCTAGCTGGCGTTAGAAGCCTACAGCACGCTAGCCATCTCCAGTAGCTCTGCCTCGCCGCAGCGCACCGCACCGATGTTGACGCTGGTGGCGGGGAGCTTCGCATTGGGCGTGCTGCCGCTAGTGTCCGGCACAGCAATGGGCACGGACACGCTTGCCCACCCAGTCAGATTCCACAGCGACAACCACGGTGTCCACCGGGTTTGCTCGTCAAAGTCCTCCCACGGCGCCAACGCAGAGAAATGCCCAATACGCGGCGGATCAAACGCCAGCGTTGGCGTAATCACCGCATCGACTTCCCAACGCGACCTAATCGCGCCGGGCAGAGCCATCCGCTGCTGATGTGTCGCCGCCGCCTCTGCTGCGGAAATCTCCTGGCCACAGGAGCGAATCCACTGCACGATTTCGGAGTAGTCCGCGCGCGGTAATTTCGTGGCCATTCGCGTGATGGTCCGTCGAAAGATCTCGAACACGTCCGGACCTGCCGGATCATAGGGGCTGGGCACTTCCACCACGTCGTACCCGGCGTCGGCAAGACGGTCAGCCGCCGCCCACGCACCGTTTGCCCAGCGCTTATCGACGTCCACCTCAGCATGAAAAGGGCTGACAGTGACACCGATGCGAAGGGGGCGCTGGGGCCGTCGTAAAGCATGTGGGGTTGCGGAAAGTGGCACCCCGGCCAGCAGTGCTGCGTCATCGACTGTGCGAGTGAGGAAGGCGGGCGTGGAGAGATTTCCACCCGCAATATCATGTGCTGGCTTCAACCCAACGAGGCCACAGCAGGCGGCAGGCACGCGGATGGAACCGCCGCCGTCAGAGCCCAGAGCTGCGGGAACGACACCACTCGCGACAGCCACCGCGCTGCCGCCCGAGGAACCACCGGGAGTGCGTGGCGTGGTATCCGGCTGATTGGACAGCTGATTGGGCGCGGCGAAGTAGGGGTTTTCCGGGGCCGGGTAGCCAATCGGTTCGGTGTAGGCCGTCATCCCGACCTCGGAGGTATGCGTCGTCGCCGTGAGGACCGCGCCGCGAGCCAGCAGTTTCGCCACGGGTTCCGAGGTTTCGGTGGCGGTGAAAGCCAAGTTGGTCGAGCCCATCGTGCATTCGACCCCTGCGATGGTGAATAGGTCCTTGATTGCCACTGGCAGACCTAGGAGGTCACGCGGGAGTCCGTGGCTAGCGTGCCGGGCGGGTTCGGATTCGGCAGTGAGGCTGCGCGCGCGGTCGACAGCGTGCTCGGCCAAGGACGTGGCAATACCGAAACGGGCGGGATAGGTCGCGGCGTCGTCGGCAAGCGTGGCGAATTCCGAAACGATTTCCGATACCGAGATTGCGCCACTGCGCACGGCTTCAGTGAGGGCGCGGGCGGGCATCTCGGAAGAAGAGGTCATGCAATAAGTGTAGAAGCCCTCTAATCTGAGCTTATGACGACGGTTACTTATTTGGGTCCTGCGGGCACATTCACCGAGCAGGCGCTGTGGGACATGGCGCGTGCCGGCGAGATTGATCCGGCAGGGGAATCCGCGGTCAATGCGGTGCCGGTGGATAGCCCCGCGGCTGCGCTTGGAGCCGTGCGACGAGGGGAAGCGGACTTTGCCTGCGTGGCTATCGAAAGCAGCGTGGACGGTCCCGTCACACCAACTTTTGATGCCCTCGCCGCTGGGCCAGAGCTGCAGGTTTTTCGCGAAACCGAGGTCGGGGTGGTGTTCTCTATCCTGGTCCGTCCCGGTACGACGGCGGAACAGGTGCGTACTTTTACGACACATCCCGTAGCGTATCCGCAGGTCAAACAGTGGGTGGACGCCAACCTTCCGGGCGTGGAAGTTCACCAGGCCAGCTCCAATGCGGCGGCGGCCCACCAGGTCGCCGAGGGCACCCACGACGCTTGCGCAGCCCCTGCTCGTGCCGGTGAGTTGCTCGGGTTGGAAGCATTGGCCACTGAGGTCGCCGACGTGCGCGGTGCCCGCACCCGTTTCCTGCTGGTGGGGCGCCCCGGCGTGCCGACGCCGCGCACCGGCGCCGACCGCACCTCGGTCTCCTTCACGCTGCCGAACCAGCCCGGCACACTAATGCGTGCCATGAATGAGTTCGCAGTGCGACAGATCAACCTCACCCGCATCGAGTCACGCCCAACGCGCGAGCTCTTCGGCCTCTACCGCTTCTACATCGACTGCAACGGCCACGTTGATGATGCACAGGTTGCCGCGGCTCTCGCGGCACTGCACGAATACGCCGAAGATCTGCGCTATCTGGGGTCTTGGCCAGTCGCTGAGGGCGGTCGCCGCAGCATTATGACCCCGCCACCGGACATTTCCCAGTCAATTGAGTGGGTCGACGCGCTTAAGGAAGGACGAAGGTAAAACATGACACCCGCCGCGCCCGAAAATCCAGTTGGACAGCTGCCTTTCCTCGATGACCGTCCAGACCGCCCTGAATCTGTCATGCCGGTTGATTCCCAGCGCATCATTTTCATCCGCCACGGGCAGACCACCGGCAACATCAACCGCCGCCTGGATACCGCATTGCCGGGCGCACCGCTCACCGACCTCGGTGTGAGGCAGGCGCGCAGTCTGGGACGTCTTTTGCTTCCCGACGTGCACAGAATCGGTGACATCGTCACATCCCATGCCCTGCGTGCCCGCCAGACTGGTGCAGGCGCGGTCGCGAGTTTGCACCACCTGGGAGAGACTTCCGCTCGCATCCGCCATGAGGGTGGCCTCCACGAGATTCAGGCCGGCGACCTCGAGGGGCGCAATGATCGCGATGCGCACATGGAGTACATGCGTGCCTTCTACCAGTGGCTCAATGGGGAGCTGGAGTACCGCCTTCCCGGCGGTGAATCCGGTGCCGACGTGCTGAGTCGCTACCTGCCGACGCTACAGCAGCTGCTGGAGCAGGCAGGAGCGACAGGTGGTGAATCCAAGGAGTCGAAGGAGGGCGGCAACAAGGATGTCGTCATTGTCAGCCATGGCGCGGCTATTCGTCTGATTGGGCAGTATCTGACCGGGGTGAATCCGGAATACGCACTGCGACACCGCATTGCCAATACTGAGCGAATCGAGCTGGTTCCGAGCGCTGTGGACGTCGGCAAGCGTGCCGGCATTGAACCGGGCACGTGGGATGTGCGCCGCTGGGGCGACAGCGAGTTGCCTTAGACAGGCAGCTGGGCGGCGACTGTCACCGCTGGCCGTTATTGCTGGCCTTCCTGAATCTCGCGGCGCTTCTGAGCTGCCAGGCGTAGGCGTTCCGTGCGACGCTTGGATTCCTCTTCGTTGATTTCGTTGAGGAGTTTTTCTTCGTCATCATTGATGTTCAGTGCGGCGCGCCCGATGAGGGCAACAGCCGCAGCGGCGACGAAGCCGAACCACGCGTTGTCGATATCGGTGAAAATCATCAGAACGATAGAGACAGCGACGATGATGCCTGCAGCAGAGTCAACAATGTTGAGCTGGCGGCCCTTTTTCATCAGAGTCTGCAGCTCTTGATCGACACTTTGGTGCTGCGGTTTAGCCGGGGTGCCCTGTGAACTCTCGGGAGAAGTCTCAGCGGGCAGGTCTGCGAAGAGTGTTTGTAGTTGGGAGCGGGTTTTAGCGACTGCGGCAGCTTCGGCGCGCTTGGAGAATTCATCGACATCCAAGTAGCCGTCAGCGAAATGATTGCCGAGACGCTCCATGGCAGCGTTGCGCTCCCTATCGCCGACCCTGATTTCTGGCTTCTCGCTCGAGTTGTCGCTCATAGTTGCCAAGGCTACAGGGAAGAAAGCTGCCGTGAAGAAGTCGAGAGGGGCGAGGCCGTGCAGGAGAGCCGAACTTATCCGTAGCCGAGTCGGTCCAGATCCTCCTCCTCGAGGCCGAAATAATGCCCGATTTCATGCAGGAGAGTGACCCGAATCTGCTCCACCAGCTCCTCTTCGGTGTGACTGATACGGCAGAGCATGTCGCGGTACAGGCTGATTTGGTCAGGCGGACCCCAGTGGTTGTTAGAACGCTCGGTCAGAGGAATGCCCTCGTAGAGTCCCAGCAGTGTGGGCTCGTCGAGGTTATACGGGTGGACCTGGATGATGACCTGATCGAGCTGATCGAGAAACTGCGTGGGGATGCGGTCGATGGCCTCATCGACAAGCGCATCGAACCGCTCCGGGCTAACGTCAACCATTTATGGTGCTGCCTCGCAATGTCCTGTTGTTCTACTGTCCTGCGGGAGCGACTGCGTTATCCACAGTGCCTGCTTCAGCACCAGTACCGTCGGCACCGACCGCACCGACGTCACCTGTGCCAGCGCCAGCGCCAGCGTCACCCTGCTCCTCCCGCAGCGGATTGCGCGGCGGCGGAGCCACGGGCGGCTGGCCGTCGATAGTGAAGGACTCGTTAGCGTGGCCATTGAGAGTGGAGAACCCGCCCTGGCCATTGTCTTTAATCAACCAGCAGTTCACACTGCGCGAGCCAGCATTGAGCGACTCCTGCGACAGGGACGTCCAAAATGGCAACAGCGTTGAGTTATACAGCGGGTCGTCACCGCCGAGGTAATTCTGCGCGAGAGTTACACACTGTTCCGCGAGCACATCATTTTGCTCCTGGTCAGTGGGGACGTTGTCACCGAAATGGTCGCGGAGATTGACAATTCCCGTCGACTCCATCAGGTGATCTTCCACGCACGGTACCTGGCGGATGGCACCGCTTTCGTCCAACGTCACGCAGCGGCCACCCTCGAACACGCGGGACTGGTCCTGCCCGGCCGCAGGACCGGACATGTGCGCCGTGTTGCCGTCTTCATCGACGACCTGGATACCGCACAGGAAGGTTCGGTCACCCTTTTCCCACTGGCTAGGCGAAGGAATAATCGGCGCCGTGATAAATCGACCGTCCGGATCGTACTGGCCGCCCAGGTATTCAGTCACGGTGTTGCGACACACGCCATTTTGCAGAGCCACCAAATTGTCCGCTGTCGGGTAGTTGGCAGTTTTTGCGTATTGCCCCGGATGTTCCTCGTAGTCGGCGAGGTTCAGTTTCTTGGCGACCTCATAAGCGTGTGGCTGCTCACAGGGCACGACGCGGAAGTCAGAAACATTCAAATCTTCTGCCAGGTTCCAGTCCAGACAGTTGCCCGCGGTTGCGCTGGTGAACGCCGTCGTCTCCTTGTCAACGATGGTCGTCGTTGTCGACGATGACGCGCTTGCCGACGAGCCCTTGCCCCCAAGTGGCCCACTCGGTGGCTCGATGACTCCCGCTTGCAGCGCGAATGCCATTCCCGCGGCGCCGACCAGCATTGCCGTCGACAAAGCGCGCATTCCCCAGCTTCCACGAGAGTTACGGGAAGCGTGGGCATCGTTGCTGGCTGCGGAGGACGCACCAGCGCTGGCATCTGCGCCAGTACCTGCACCGGAGTCAGTGTCTGTGGCGGCAGCGTGCTCGCGATCCTGGTTCATATTGTCATCAGCCATAGTGACCCCATTGTGCACCGCCAATGAGCCTGTGGACAAGGTAACGCTCTGTCCGAGTTTGCTCAATAACTTCAAGCACTACAATAGTCCGGTATTTGTTCGCTACCCGAGGACACGAGTCTTGACCTGGACTGCACTACTCAGCCTGCTGGGCGTCCACATTATTGGTATGGCCTCACCAGGGCCTGACGTCTTCTTAATCCTGCGCCTTGCCACCAAATCCCGAAAGCACGCCATCGCAGCGGTTGCGGGTATCAGTACTGGTGCCACTATCTGGATGACCCTCACAGTTTTTGGGTTCGCAGCTGTCATCACCGCCAATCCTTTGCTGATGGGCGTAATCCAGCTCGTCGGGGGCTGTTATCTCATTTACATGGGCATCAGCATGGCCAAGGCAGGCATCAATACCCTCCGCGAACTGCGCGCCGGTGCCGCACCAGCGCTGGGAAGCGAGGCGCTCCGGTCGCCGAAGGCGACATTCCGTCAGGGCTTTTTCACCAATATGTCGAACCCGAAGATTGTTCTCTTCCTCACGGCAGTGCTTTCACAGTTCATTCCCGCAGGCGCATCCGTGGGGACGCTTGTGCTTTGTACGTTGGTGCTAATCGTCTCCCAAATCGCTTTCTTCCTATTTATCGCAATCGTGGTGTCGACGGATGCCGTCGTCAAGCGAATGGTGCTGGCAGGGCCGTGGATTGACACTGTCGCCGGCGTGATCTTCCTCGTCCTCGGCGCGCTGCTGGTCGCCTCAGGAGCGGAAGCGGCACTCTAGCAAGCCTTGTGCCTGCTTGCCGACGTAAACCAGGTACTCTAGGGGACGTGATTGATCTCAAATTTCTCCGCGAAAACCCTGAAGTAGCCCGCGAGTCCCAGCGCACCCGTGGTGAGGACCCGGCATTGGTCGATCAGCTGCTGGAAGCTGACGCTAAGCGCCGTGAGGTTATTGCCTCCACCGACGCGCTGCGTTCGGAGCAGAAGGGCTTCGGTAAGAAGATTGGTCAGGCGTCGAAGGAAGAGCGCCCGGCCATGCTGGAGAAGGCCAAGGAGCTTTCCGACGCCGTGAAGGCAGCCGAAGCGGAGCAGAAGGAAGCCGAGGCTGAGGTCGAGCGCCTGCAGTACCTGATTGGCAACATCGTTACGGGTGCGCCCGCCGGCGGCGAAGATGACTTTGTCGTGCTGGAGGAAATCGGTGAGATTCCACAGTTCGACTTTGAGCCCAAGGACCACCTGGACCTCGGTGAGTCGCTGGGTCTTATTGATATGGAGCGTGGCGTCAAGGTCTCCGGCTCCCGCTTCTACTTCCTGACCGGTTACGGTGCCATGCTGCAGCTGGCCATGATGAACTTGGCTGCTCAGAAGGCAACTCAGAATGGCTTCCAGCTGATGGTGCCGCCGGTGCTGGTTCGTCCGGAGACCATGTCGGGTACTGGCTTCCTCGGTGCGCACTCCGATGAGATCTACTACCTGCAGGAAGATGACCTCTACCTGGTCGGTACCTCGGAAGTCGCTCTGGCCGGCTACCACTCCAACGAGATTATTGACCTGTCGGAGGGGCCGCGTCGCTACGCTGGTTGGTCTTCCTGTTTCCGTCGTGAAGCGGGCTCTTACGGCAAGGACACCCGCGGTATCCTGCGTGTGCACCAGTTCGACAAGCTGGAGATGTTCTCCTACTGTCCGCCGGAGCAGGCGGAGGCAGAGCACCAAAAGCTACTGAACATGGAGCGCGAGATGCTGGCCGCGGTCGATGTTCCATACCGCATCATCGATGTTGCTGGCGGTGACCTGGGTGCATCGGCTGCCCGCAAGTTCGATACCGAGGCATGGGTGCCGACGCAGAACACCTACCGCGAGTTGACCTCGACTTCGAACTGCACGACTTTCCAGGCTCGTCGTTTGAAGACCCGCTACCGCGATGCCGATGGCAAGTCTCAGTACTGCGCCACCCTAAATGGCACGCTGGCCACGACGCGTTGGCTGGTCGCCATTCTGGAAAACCACCAGCAGGCCGATGGTTCTGTGGTGATTCCGGAGGCGCTGCGTCCGTTCATGATGGGCAAGGAAGTTCTCGAGCCGGTTAAGTAGGTTTTCGGGGCCTGGGCTGCGGGTTCCGCGGCTCGGGGCTGGTTGCTCGGTTGTTGGCCGGGGCTGGCATGGGGTCGGCGTGGGGTCGGGCTCGTTCTGCAGAGAAAGTGCCTAAGTTTATGACACTTTTCGGCCAATTTTTGGTTCGAATCTGTCATAAACTTAATCAGTTTCTGGTTGTGGTCGGGTCGGTGAGCTACGAGACGGTCGTTTTGTCCACGTCAAGACCAGTTTTCTATGTGGCATGGAGAAAATTCGCGAGAGAGTCTAAGCGGATTTCCTTCAGCTAAAGCCGTTGACTTATAGCTCTTTGTGCTGCAGTACTGCAATTGCAATGCCGAAAAGTACAACGGCGATGGATAATCCAGTGATCACCGGCTGCGGAGCAACACTTTGTCCCGCGAGAACCGCATCGGCTTGTTTCAGGATTCCCGCTGGATTCCATGAATCTGCAGGAGCCCAAGTACTTAAGACTTGTAAGAGCATTCCCGTGCCGACGGCTGCGCCAGCTGCGCCCACCTGAGAAAACGACGCTACACCTACGAGAAATGCGGCAGCCACGACAAGTGCCATTACGACGAACCACGTAAGTAGCGCATAGAAGATTTGCAGAATTTGGACGTCCCCGTAGATTGCGAACGTGATGGCAACGTTGAGTATTGTGGCGATGACGATTGTGGTTGCCGGAATAAGCAGCGCGCAAAGAATTTTGGAGACCATGAATTTCCATCGCGGCACATGACGGGTCAGACTAAATAAGTACGAGCCATCGCTGAGCTCGCTTGCTGCACATGAGCCAGAAACTATAGCTACAACCAGGAGGAACACCTGGTTGAGATCTTTAATCCATTGAGCATGAGCAGTGCTGTACGTCGGTTTAGGTAAGGTGTCAGCGATGGCAGCGAGTTCAGCCCCGCCTAATGTCTGGACAATCTCCTTTAAATAGTGGGCAATGAAAGGCCCCGAAACGGCGAGGAGCAATGCCGCGGTAGCTAGTAATGGGAGTCGCCATGTGCGCAAAATCTCTTCTGCATCTTTGCGTAACAAAGCTGGGAAGACTGCCTCTGTATGAGTCCGCGATGCAGTGGTCCTACACGGTGCGGTGGTAGTTTGAGGTGTCATTATTCTCTTCCGGTAGTCGCAATGAATACTTCTTCGAGGCTGCGGTGCTCTGGCTGAGAGCTTTCGACGACCCAACCGGAATGGTTGATTGCTGACTGCAGCCTTGATGAGGTTGAAGGTTTGTCTTGTGGGCCTGGGGAAACCACTAGATGCAGTCTCTCGCTTGTGGGGGTGAGCAGGTGGTTCAGAGGCCCCTCTGCGACGATTTTTCCGTCGTGCAAAATGCCAACGCGGTCACAAATCTTCTCCGCATCATTAAGTAAATGTGTGGAAAAAAGCACTGTGGCCTGGCCGCGGAGGGCTTTAATCATAGAGAGAACGTCGTATCGCCCAATCGGATCGAGTGCCGATGTTGGTTCATCGAGGATGAGTAGCTCGGGAGCGTCGATAAGCGCTTGTGCAATTCCCAAGCGTTGACGCATTCCTCGAGAAAAATCCATAACTCTTTGGGACTGTCCTGTGAGTTTCGCGAGGCTGAGCAGTAACTCAACTCGGTTATCGAGCACAGCGCCGCGGAGTCCGCAGAGGCGTCCGCAGTACTTAAGGAATTCGTCAGCTCGCATCCACGGATAGTAACTGGGAACGTCAGGGAGGAAACCGACACGCTTGGCGGTAGTTTTTAGTTCGCCAGAGTCGATGCTGGTCAGTCCTAAAATTGCCCTGATTGCGGTAGTTTTTCCAGAGCCATTGCGTCCGAGAAAACCATAGATTTCGCCGGGCTCGAGTGCGAGTGAAACTCCATCGAGCAC
This sequence comes from Corynebacterium sp. MSK047, assembly GCF_030232285.1. NCBI lineage: Bacteria > Bacillati > Actinomycetota > Actinomycetes > Mycobacteriales > Corynebacteriaceae > Corynebacterium > Corynebacterium sp. MSK047. The sequence goes on from NZ_JASPJI010000014.1 coordinate 38,093, forward strand.
AGTCTTTGAACCAAAGGATTTATGTAGGTCAGTGACTTCGAGCACGGTCATTATTCCTGCCTTGAGCTGTGCGATGAGTCGTTGGCATAGATTTTGTTAACGATGTCAGTTGCAGATTCCTGTGATTCTTCGTGGTAGTCAACTGTTTCTGTGCGGCTGAACCCAGTGGTCAGAAAAATAATTGGTCCAATGAAGTTCACGACTATGACGATGACCACCCATGCAGTTTTGGGAAAGTAGCGGATACGTTTTGCGGGGGTGCGGGCCAATACAACCAAAGAAAGTGTCAGCAGTACTAGCTGGACAATTGCGGCGATAATGATTACATACGACGGCATGATTTAAGCCACCCCAGCTTTCTTCCACGTAGCCTTCAGCCCAGCGAAGAGAGGTAGGGCAAGGCATGCGGCCGAAGCCGCGACCGATACCACGGCAACACCAGCTTGGACTAATGCCGGATTGGTCTTGGAGTTTTCTTCCGTGAGGACTCCGATCAGCTGAGATGGTGCAATTGTGCTTGCGAGCGCGCCTAGGGACGCAACACGCAGAGTATCTTCGCGGTCATCTGCCTTGAGCAGCGAAGCAGCTGAGAATCCAGCTCCGACCGTAGAAACCACGAAGGGAAGAAGCAGAGTTTCCTTCGGTGCTGTTTTCTGAACTGCCTTGCCGTTTAGCTTCCATTTCGTGTGGACTTCTGAAGGCAACTGCTTCCAGGACATAGCCAGTGCGACGCCGTGCGCAACCGTCACGGCCGCGGGGAGAAAAGCGGTCGCCTGCAGTGTGCGAGCTGGAATTTCAGAGATAACCTCACCGTCAATATCGTCCGGTCGGACAATCCCCAGCTTGGTCGCTACTGCGGCCCAGTTGATAGACCAGCCAAAACCCAACAGGTGAGGTTGGAGGATCCGCGGGTCGTCCATGTTCCACAGGGAAGCGCGACCGCTTTTGGTAAATACCCGAAGCGGTTTGGAGAGGTACCTGCGCAAGGTGTTTGGTTCGCCAATTTGTTCGGCTACGCAATTTGCGTAGTCGGTCGCCGTTCCCAGCTCTTCGGTCAGGTCCGCGTGGACGTCGTTAAGCTCTTGCAGAAGACTCTCCTGCTCGGCGATGATCGCCTTGCGTTGTGCGTGCGATATGCCGATTTCGCGCAGTTTGTGGTCAATGGCAGTGAGGTAGGTGTTCATTGGGGCTCCTCGGAAAATAGTGCGGTCATGTCGGCGGATAGATCGATGAAGTCCTGATGTAGTTGCGTGAGTGTTTGTTTTCCTTTGGCTGTCAGTGAGTAGTACTTGCGCGGCGGCCCTTTGGGGGATTCCTCCCAGCGATTGCTGATCAGGCCGTTGGTGGTCAGCCGCGAGAGTAGGGGGTAGACGGTTCCCGCGGGCGCGCTGAGGTGGGGGTAGGCGTTGAGCTTTGCGACGAGTGCCGCGCCATAGAGCTCTTCGCGGGAAATCAGCTTGAGAATGGCGAGCTCAAGTACCCCTTTCTTCAGTTGTGTTTGTGGACGTTTGGGCATTGCGTGGTGCTTTCTTTCCGGCGGTATGGAGGAATCTGCCCAGGCAGAATACTTTTCATACCTAGTACCTTGTAATACCAACTATACGCACAGTAGTTTGTATTGCCAAGTACTGCATGCTTTATACGGCGCGGAGAGGGCAGGGCAAAGAAAATGAGGGGCAATTGCCAGAAGGCAATCGCCCCTCATTCCACCGGGTTAGCTCTATGAAGAACTCGTAACTGCTAGGGAGTGGCTCGGTTCTTTTTTAGCGTTCAATTAGATACGCGCATCAAGCCAGGCAATAGCCGTCGCAATGGCCTCGTGCTGTGCCGGCTCGTTGAAGGTCTCGTGGAACTGGCCTTCGAACTCGATCAGCTGCTTGTCGGTGGACGAGATGCCGTTGTACCAGTCGCGCGAGAAGAACGGCGGCACAATCTCATCCTGGCCACCCATCATGACCAGGGTCGGCTCAACAAAGTCGACGGAGTTGGTGCCGTTGTAGGTGGCGGCAAAAGCCATCTGCTGAGCCATGCCGAGCGAGAGCTTGGAGTTGTTGTACGGATCAGTTTCGTACTCATCACGCACTGCCTGCGAAGAAGAGGTCTTCGAACCCAGCGGGTTGCCAAGCTGAATCAAGTCGCTGCCGGGTAGTGATGGCACGCGCATCTCGGTGCGGTTCGGCACTTCCTTGAGCATGCGAGTGTTGAATGTGGTCATGTCCTGGAATGGCAGGCGCTGGTAAATCGTCGGCTGCGCCTCGCGCTGGACATCGGTCATGGCCTCTGGGGTGATGGTCTCGCCCTCGTCTGTGCCACCGTAGGGGTTGAAAAGAGCGCCACCACCGTTGGCGACAATGCCATCGACACTGCCCGGGTACTTGATGCCGTGGAAGTCCACGGCAAGGCCGCCCATGGAGTGGCCGAGCAGGAAGGTCTTCGTGCTCGGGTTCTCCGCCTTGGCCTTTTCGACGAGCATGTGCAGGTCATCGACAAGCGAGTGGAAATCATCAATATGGCCACGGGCAACTGGGGTTCCTTCGACCTGGCCCGAGTGGCCGTGCCCACGGTGGTCAATGCGGTACACGTTGTAGCCGGCGTTCAGCAGCTTGCCGGTTACCCACTCGTAGCGACCCAGGTGTTCTGCAGCGCCATGCACGACGACGACAGTGGCTTTGGCATTCGGGATGGTGTTGGACTTCCAGTAAATCTGGGTGCCCTTGCCATCCTGTGAGGTCATGTAGCCGTCGGTGACCGTCACGTGGCGTCCGTCAACCGTAGTGGTTGGTGCCGGGGTGGTGGGCAGCTCGACCATCGCAGTGGACTGCGGGTCAGGAGTTGGCTCCAGTGGGTTCTTGATGAAGTCCGTTGGGGCTGCTGATGCTGCCGGGGTGGCAAGTGCCAGCGTCAGGGCGGTGGTCACACTCGCAGTGAAAAATGATGCGCGACGCATAATTGCTCTTTTCTGTTTTCAATCGAGGAGTGGATGATAGTTATAATAATTTTATTATAACAAACAAGCCCTGAATTTATAATAAAAATAGCCCGGAAAACCGAATAGGTTTTCCGGGCTATTTTTCGGCTCTTACGAGGACTTATTCAGGCTTCGGTGCCTCCTCAGCATCCGTATCCTCGATCCAACCGTAGGTGCGTTCAACGGCACGGTTCCACTGGTGGAACAGGCGATCGCGCTCTTCGGCCTCCATCTTCGGATGCCACTTCTTGTCAATCGTGATGTGAGCCTTGACCTCATCCAGGTTCGACCAGAAGCCAATGCCAAGGCCCGCAGCGTATGCCGCACCAAGAGCCGTGGTTTCAATGTTGTTCGGGCGTGTGACAGCGACATTCAGGATGTCGGACTGGAACTGCATGAGGAACTCGTTCATGGTCATGCCACCATCAACGCTCAGCGTTGTGATGTCCGTGTCGGATTCTGCGACCATGGCGTCGAGGACCTCGCGGGTCTGGTACGCAGCAGCCTCCAGCACAGCACGGGCAATGTGGTGTCGGTTGACGAAACGGGTCAAACCGACGATGACGCCACGAGCGTCCGGCTGCCAACGAGGTGCAAAAAGACCGGAGAAGGCCGGCACGATGTACACGCCGCCGTTATCCTTGACGCTCTTTGCCTTGTTCTCAATGGATGCCGCATTCGGAATCATCTGCAGCTCGTCACGCAGCCACTGAACAAGTGCACCGCCCATGGAGACGGAGCCCTCGAGAGCGTAGACCGGCTTCTCTCCCTCGACCTGGTAGCAGACGGTGGAGATGAGTCCGTGGTCAGACCACTTCGGCTTCTCGCCAGTATTCATTAGCATGAACAGCCCAGTGCCGTAGGTGTTCTTGGTGTCACCCTCGCCGAAGCAGCCCTGGCCGAACATGGCGGCCTGCTGGTCGCCGAGGATGCCAGTAACCGGTCGCCCTGCAAGAGAGCCACGGGCACGGATATGGCCGAAGTCGCCTACCGACGGTCGGATGTCAGGCAGCATCGACATCGGAATGCCAATTTCACGGCAAATGTCCTCATCCCACTCGAGGGTCTTGAGGTCCATCAGGAGAGTACGGGAGGCGTTGGTGACGTCGGTTGCGTGAACTGCATCTTCGCCGTTGTCGCCCTCTGCGCCACCGGTGAGATTCCACAGCAGCCAAGTATCGATGGTGCCGAAGAGTAGATCGCCAGCCTCAGCCTTTTCGCGAGCTCCCTCGACGTTGTCGAGAATCCAGCGCACCTTCGGGCCGGCTGGGTAGGAGTTGATACGTAGGCCCGTGGTCTCACGCCAGCGGTCAGCGCCTTCATCCCCCATGAGTTCCTTGCAGATCTCATTCGTGCGGGTGTCCTGCCAGACGATGGCGTTGTAAACCGGTTCACCAGTGTTCTTGTCCCAGACGACAGTGGTTTCACGCTGGTTGGTGATGCCAATTGCTTCAACATCCTCAGAAGGCAGGTCGACATCGGCGAGAGCTTCGCTGACTACTCGACGGGTGTTGGCCCAAATCTCCTGGGCGTCGTGCTCGACCCAGCCCTCTTCCGGGAAAATCTGCTTGTGTTCCATCTGCGCAACAGTGACGATCTCTGCGTCATGGTTGAAGATGATGCAGCGGGTGGAAGTAGTTCCCTGGTCAATAGCGAGGACGTATTTGCTGTGCATCATGGGGGATACTCCTAGAGAAATTGTGTGTGAATGTGAGTGTTCAGGCTTGCGATATTTTATTGTGCGATAACTCTCATATTTCCGTTATCCGATGGCAAAGGCAAGAGCGCCTGCAGCCACGGCTGCCAGCATCGGTGCGACAATCGGAACCCATGCGTATGCCCAGTTCGCATCGCCCTTGCCCTTAATCGGGAGCACGAAAGCGTAGGCCAAACGGGGGCCGAGGTCACGGACAGGGTTGATGGCGTATCCGGTCGGGGAACCAAGGGAAAGTCCAATCGACACAATGATGAACGAGACACCGAAGTAGGTCAGCGGACCAAGCTCGCCGCCGGCTGGGCCGAACAGGATGAATGCGAGCAGAACGAACGTCGCGATGAACTCGGTGACGGCATTCCAAAAGTTATTTGGGTGAACCGGCGCGGTGAAGAAGTTGCCGCCAGTTTCGGCATTCGCATTGGTTGGGTTGCCGTTTTCGTCGACACCATTGGCGTCGAACAGCTGCTTAAAAGCGGCCCAAGCCAGGATTGCACCTACGAATGCGCCCAACAGCTGACCTGCAACATAGTACGGAACCAGGTCCCATCCCAGGCTGCCCTTGATGGCCAGGGCAACGGTTACCGCAGGGTTCAAGTGCCCACCGGATACGTCGGCAATAGATGCACCAGCGAAAACAGCCATACCCCAGCCGAAGGCAATGCCCAACCAGCCTGCATTTGCAGCGCGGGTTGTCCGGAGGTTGATAGAAGCACAGACTCCGTTACCGAGGAGGATTAGAATGGCGGTTCCGAAAAACTCCCAGAGGAATGCCTGGGATCCTGTGATTGTCTCCATGAGATGTAGAAACTCTCTGTGAGTCGTGACCGGGCGAGGTCACGATGAATCTTGCAACGTAAATTCTTTGGGTATAAGAAATGCCGGCGAGAACGGATTTTTCGCCGGCACTTTTATTTCGACCCCATCAGTCCCTTGAAGTGCGAAGCCGTTTTCCCAAGAGGGAAACCTATTTCGTTGTGGCTACAGCGTTGGTGGCCATTTGAGCACTAACTCGTACGGCCACCGGCGGAGGGGAGGGGCGAACTAGCGGTCGAGGCTGACGTCGACATCCGCGCGAGTTTCCACTGCATGAGCAGCAATCTCGTTAGCGGCCTTGTCAGTCAGCTCACGTTCAGCTGCCAGGGTTGCTTCGACACGCTCGATGAAGACCTTGATCTCCTTCTCCATCGTGTCCTTGTCCCAACCCAGAGCTGGGGCAACCAGTTCAGCGGTGGCCCGGGCGCTGTCGACACCGCGGTGTGCGTACTCCATGGAGACACGCAGGCGGCGCTCCAGGATGTCGTCGAGGTGCATTGCGCCTTCGTGAGTCACTGCGTAGAGAACCTCAGCGCGCATGTACTGCTCAGCAGCCTCCAGTGGCTCGAGAAGGGACTTGTCCTCGGCTGTCGGAGCCAGAACCTCGTAGATGAGGGAGCCGTAACGGTTGAGCAGGTGCTCGACCTGCTTCTCGGTGATACCGAACTGCTTGGCCAGTGCTGGCTTCTGGTTGTTCAGTGCGTGGTATCCGTCAGCGCCGAGCAGCGGGACATCTGCAGTGACGGACTCCGGTACCTTGCGTGGGACGTCCTGGACTGCAGCGTCGATGGTGTCAGCACCGATGACGCGGTAGGTGGTGTACTTACCGCCTGCGACGGAAACCATGCCCGGGGCAACGTGGGCAACAGCGTGGTTGCGGGAGAGGTTGGTGGTGGAGTCGGAGTCGCCTTCCACCAGTGGACGCAGACCCGAGTAGACACCGACGATGTCGTCGTAAGTAATTGGACGGCGAACCTTGGCGTTGACGTGATCGAGGATGTAGTCGATGTCAGCGCGGGTAGCTGCCGGGTTGGCCAGGTTCATGGTCCAGTCGGTGTCGGTGGTACCGATAATCCAGTACTCACCCCACGGAATCACGAACAGGACGGACTTCTCGGTCACGAAGGTCATTGCCACCGAGCCCTCAAGAGCGGACTTCGGAATAACAATGTGGACACCCTTGGAGGTGTGGACGCGGAACTTGCCCGTGACGCCAGCCAGCTTCTCAATCTCATCGGACCAAATACCGGTGGCATTGACGAAAACGCTGCCGCGGATGGTGGTGGTGGCGCCGGTGTCGGTGTCAAGGAGCTTCGCGCCGACGATGCGCTCGCCTTCCTTCACGAAGTCGACAACCTGAGTGGAGGTGCGGACGTCAGCGCCGAAGTGAGCAGCGGTGCGCAGGACAGTCATGGTGTGACGGGCATCGTCAACCAGAGTGTCGTAGTAGCGAACGCCGCCGACCACGGCATCTTCCTTCAGTCCCGGAGCCTGCTTCAGGGTCCCCTTGCGGGAGTAGTGCTTCTGCATCGGAACCTGCTTGGCGCCACCCATGACGTCGTAAAGGAAGAAGCCCGATGCCATGAACGGGCGCTCCCACACGCGGTGGGTCAGCGGGAAGACGAAGCGCAGTGGCTTAACCAGGTGCGGTGCCAGGTGCGACATGGACAGTTCGCGCTCGCGCAGGGATTCAGCTACCAGGCGGAAGTCCAACATCTGCAGGTAGCGCAGACCGCCGTGGAACATCTTGGAGGAGCGGCTGGAGGTACCGCCTGCGAAGTCACGAGTTTCAATGACCGCAGTCTTCAAACCACGGGTTGCGGCATCGAGCGCAGCGCCAGCGCCTACAGAACCGCCGCCGATAATGACGACGTCGTATTGCTCGGTACCGAATTTCTCCCAGGTCTTTTCATGCTGTTCCTTATTTAGAACTGCAGATGGGGCGAGAGATGAAGAGGACGACATTTTCCAATCCTTCCCGGTGGGGGCGTTGATTTTTCGTCGAAGAGAATTTCTCGGCTCACGGCTCAGGTTACCAAAACTCGGCTTACTTGTAAGCGGTAACTTACGGTTACGTAGATATAAACAATGGGTCAAAAAGCCAAGAAAACCCGCCCCAAAATGTTGTCTGGTTTTCCGCAGGTAGATAGGTATGTTAATAGAGGTTTACTGCTTTTAGAATGAATGCCCGCCAGCGGAGCCCACCCCATAACGGGGGTGGTAAAAGCGACTATGGGGTGTACCGGGACTGTATGACAGGTGCGCAGTACGCGCAAGGGGGATGTGTGGGGATGTACCTGGTTTTACACAAAGACATGGGCCTGTAACGACATTTATTCATGGGTCTCAGATACCAGTACATATCGCCCCGCTAAGGGGTGCGAAAGATTGTAGAGTAAAGGCCATGTTCAAGGATCCTGTGTACTTAACGATTATCGGATTGGCGCGCACCGTTTTCTTTGCCCAAGGTTTGAAGTTCACCGTTAAGGGCTGGGAAAACGTGCCGAAAGACTCTGGCGCCGTTCTCGTTACTAACCACACCGGATACATGGACTTCACCTATGTCGGTCTTCCATTCCGCAAGCACCGCCGTTTTGTCCGTTTTATGGCGAAGAAGGAAGTCTTCGACCATTCGATCGCAGGACCAATCATGCGTGCTTGTAAACACATTCCGGTCGATCGCACCGACGGCTCCAAGTCTTTCGAAGAGGCCTGCGCAAAGCTGGAAAACGACGAGTTGGTAGGCATCTTCCCGGAGTCGACTATCTCTCGCAGCTTTGAAGTCAAGAATCTGAAGTCCGGTGCGGTGCGTATGGCGCAGCGCACCGGCAAGCCCATCATCCCAGTGCTGATTGTGGGATCCCAGCGCGTGTGGACGAAGGGGCACCCCAAGCATCTCGGTCGCAGCAATACTCCGATTCATATTACGGTTTTGCCGCCGTGGACCCCGGAGGGCGATCCGGCAGAGGCCACCGAAAAGCTACACGAAATCATGGATCAGGGTGTCCGTCAGCTCTGGGACGAGTACGCAGCTGAAGAAGGTCCCCTGCCGAAGGGCGCCTACTGGGTACCGGCTCGCCTTGGCGGCGGCGCACCGACTTTCGAAGAGGCCCAGGCAGAGGACCTGAAAGTCGAAGAAGAGCGTCAGCGTATCCGTCATTTGCGCGGTGATCTGGCCGCATTCAAGGAAAAGCTAGCCGAGTCGGCACGTGAATTCGGCGATAGTGCGCGTGAGTTCGGCGATCAGACCAGGCAGCAGTTCCTCGATGCCTCGCAAACGATGAGCGCGGAGTCTGCTCGCCGAAGGGAACAGACGACCGCCTTGTTGGCGCAGTTCCGTCAGTCTGTGGAACAGATGGCTGATGATGTTGTCGCCGGTGCTAAGGAGAGCAAGGAGTCCGTGCGTACTGCCACGGATTCGATGCGCGTGACCTTCCGCGAAGCGTACGTGCAACTAGAGAAGGCCTCCGCCTCCGGTGTCGAACAGACGCAGCAGACCGTTTACCGTCTTATCGGCCAGTCGATGATGATCCGCGACAAGCTTCCACAGCGCTTGAACAGGCTCATCACCGCTCAGCCGGAGACGTTCATCTTCGATTACCCCGCATCGCTTGCTGACGACGCGGGCAATACCAGCGAAGAAAACATGAAGGCCTTGCAGCAGCTCGGCGATGCCGGAGCCACAATCGTTGTTCTGCACGAACCGGGAGATAAGCCGAATCTATCGGCTTTGGAGTCGGTTGACCTGCAGGTCGTGGAACTCCCGGAGGGCGCCAGCAAACTGGACGTCACAAATGCGGTGGTTAGCACGCTGCGCAAGCAGGCTCGCAAGGAAGAAACCGCGATTCTTTTTGCCGGTCGCTCGAACTTTGAGGAAGCCACACAGCGTGTCGGCATGCCGGTAGTTACGGCCGATGCGGACTGGTCCCTGCTGAAGAACGCGGATTGGGTAATCGACACTGTCGAGCATGGGGGAGTAGCCGCAACGCTGCAGTTGTTGCACGACCGGTTCTGCGATGACGGTGAAGATGACAACAGTGAGGACGGCAAGTAGTTCGAAGTGACCGAGAGACTACACCCACTACTCGTAGCTTCGGATATTGACGGGACGTTCATCGACTCGCGGGAGCGGGTAACTCCCCGCCTGCGACAGGCCGTCACGCGAATGCTACGCCGCGGAACCCCGTTGGTGCTGGCCACGGGAAGGCCGGCTCGGTGGTTGCAACCAGTGCTCGAGCAGCTGCCGGTTCAGCCGTTGTGCGTGTGTGCCAATGGCGCCGTAATTTACGACTCCGGCCGTGATGAAGTGGTTGCCGCCAACACACTGAAGCCGGAGACGCTGCGATACGTCGTCAAGCATGCGCGCGAAGCGGCGCGATCCATCGGTGGAATCGGCATTGCGGCAGAGCGCGCCGGGACGTCGGCGAATGATGCCATCGATGAGCTTTTTGTGGTGGCGCCGTCTTATGACCATGCCTGGGAATCGGATGAGCACGGTGAGCTTGCTGAAGAGGCTGTGTTGTCGGAACCCGCGACGAAACTCTTACTGCGAAACTCAGATGTGAACAGTGCCCAGCTATATGAACTGGTCGCCCCCGCAATTGACGCGAGCCTGGCGCACGTGACCTACTCCATGCCGGACGGGCTTTTGGAGGTGTCCGCGCCGGGCGTGACTAAGCGCGCCGGGCTTGAATACGTATCTGAACTGGTCGGAGCGACCGCGAAAGATGTGGTCTGCTTCGGTGACATGCCGAACGATATCGAGATGCTGTCGTGGGCGGGCACGGGTGTGGCCATGGGCAATGCGGCTGACAACGTCAAGGAGATTGCAGACGAAATCACCGCCACCAATGATGATGACGGTGTTGCTCGTGTGCTGGAGCGCTGGTTCTAGCTAGCCTCGAGGTTTTTCCCCGCGCCAGCTGGCTGACCAGTGCTCGACAGCGTCTGCTTCGGGTTTACTGCAGCGTTTACTTCAGCTCGGTCTTGACTTCGCCGGTGGTGTGGTCGAAGGTGATTGAACCGTTCTGGAACTCAGCGCGCTCGATGTTTCCATCGACCACCTGGGTCTTCGTCGGAGCGCCCAGCTTGCCGACCTCGAAGCCTTGGCGGGCCCACTCATCAGCAATCTTGCCCCAGATAGCGTGAGCGCCGGTGGTGTCGGAGTCGGTGATTACGCCGTTGGAGAACTTCACGTAGCGCAGGGCATCGGCCTGGCCCGCATTGTTCGCCACGGTAGAACCGCTCTGGATACCGGACATCGCGTAGCCGAGAACCGAGCCCATTTCCTCGGAGACTTGGCGCCATTCGGCAGCCAGGTCGTTCTGCTCATTGATAGTGATGATCTGGTCAATCAGAACCGGCAGATCAGCAATCGACGGTCCGTTTTCAATCGAGCGTCCAACCGCACCCAGAATGGCATCGGCGGTCTGCCCCAGACCCGGTGCGCCGAGCATGCCCAGCGCCGAGGCCAGCATCGAACGTGCACCCGAGACTGTCTCCAGAGCTTGTGCCTTTTGCTGCTCGTCGGATGCGCTCGGCGAGGAGGAGTTGCTCTGCTCGCTTGCCGACGGTGCGGAGGAGTCAGCCGTAGCAGTGTCACTGGTGTTCGTGGCGTCGGTTGGCTCCGAGGTATCCGAAGTGCCCGAGGTGGTCGAGTCGGAGCTCGACGTTGTCGACGAAGTGGTGCTCGATGCGCTCGAGGACTTCTCGGAGGACGAGGTCGTGGACGTACCCGTGGATGCCGAGGTGGTCGAAGTGGTCGAGGTAGTAGAGGTCGACGTGCTCGACTCGGTCGATTCGCTCGACTGCGAGTCTGTGTCCTCGGCGGTCTTATCGTCCTTTTCATCCTGCGGAACGAGGAGATCAATCAAGCCGTCAGGGCCCTCATTATCAATCTTTCCGCTGGTGAGAGAGTTGTACTTCTTCTCGGCAATCGAGCGGATCTTGCTCATCTGGGCGTAGCCAGCATCACCTGGGCAGGTGGTGTTACCAACGTCGCGGTGCGCGAAGATTGTCGGCAGAGTGACCTGCTGACCGTATCCATACTTGGCGTAGCTGGTGCCACCCGAAGTCATCTGAATCTGGCCGGTCGGCTTAATGCCGGCGACCTTCAGGCGCCAACCAATCATATTGCCCACCGAGTTCAGTGCAGCCTCACTGGGAGCAACCGAAGAGTAATTACCCATCATGGAGATGCCGAAAGTACCGGTGTTGAAGCCACCTGCGTGTGCGCCCTGGACATTCTTATCCAGCCCACCGTAGCGGCCCTCGTAGATGTTGCCGTACTTGTCGACAAGGGCGTTGTATCCGATGTCGCACCAGCCCAGAGTCTGTGCGTGGTACTGGTAAATGCCGCGGACGATACCAGCGGACTGGCTCTCGGTGTAGTTGTTTGAACCAGCGGTGTGGTGCACGGTGGCACCGACAAGCTTGCTGTCGTAGTCCGCGCCCTTACAGCGGTTGTTTTCGTTGGCGCCCCAGCCGGCACGGGTAATGACCTTCGGCATGCCCGTGACATTCTTGGCATCCACAATTGGGTCGATGCCGGATGCAGCAGCCTGGCCGTCGATTAGCACTGCGTCGACCTGGTCGATCGGCAGTTCATCGGCGACCGGTTCGATGTCCGTCCACTTCACCGGGAGATTCGGCGAGTCCAGATTTGCAGCGTCGTTAGCGTTCGGAGCAGTCGGGTCATCGAGTGCGTCCCCAGGAGCTGCATCCGGAGTCTGCTGGTAGTCGGAAGCGGCTTCGGCGACATCCTTGGCCGCATCCGTAGCGGAATCCTTTGCATCCTCCACGGCCTTCTTGGCGCCCTCGGCATTAATCTCGTCGAGGTTGAGCTTGGACAAATCCAGCTTCTCAGCGCCCTTGATGTCCTTCAGATCCACGCCGGAACCCGGGCCGAAGATGTTGAGTCCGTGGGTGGAAACCTGAACACGCTTGGTTGGCTCGATGTAGATGAGCTCCGTTCCGTTCAGGCCGTTGCCATTGCCTTCAGCGGGGTAGTCCGGGTCAACGCTGAACCAGTCGGACCAGGAGCCGTCGGCGCGCTCGGCGCGGACGAAGCTGGCGATATCAGGGTCGCCGGCCCACGTCAGCGCAAACTGGGAAAACTCAGTATCGGAGGTAATTTCCTTGACGACACCGCGGTTGGGATGAGCCTCGTCAGCAAGCGACTGCGTTGCGATTGCTGCATCTTCGACGAGAACGGAGACGCTGTCTGCAAGCGACTTGCTCTGGACAACCGGGTCGATGGGGCCGGCGCCGTTTTCCTCGATGAGGTCATAAGCGGCACCTGCGCCGACAACGGCAACGGGTGTCAGGGCAAGGGTCGCCACGGCAGCGAGTACCAAGGATTGCTTGGCACCTGCGCGGCGATTGATGCGGCGGCGACTAAACACGGTAATAACTCCTGGGTGATTACGAAGATCTGGTGTTACACCACAAATGTGATGTGGTTATGCCTGGATTAGATAAGCGGGGGGGGCTTAGTTCTGAGGTGCGAACCAGGCCTGCGTAGCTTCGGCAGGGTTGGTTGGCAGGGATTCAGTTAGAAACTCACCAACAACCTCGCCTGGCGTGGGCGTTTCCACGTTTCCGAGGGAACCGCCATTGTCGCTCGACTCGCCGGTGCCCGGAATCGACGGAATGCTGGCGGCCTCTCCGTCCTGGTTGTTCGGATCCGTCGAGCGGCCGGCGATACCCGCTCCGCCGGCGCCATCAAACTTGGCTTTGGCTGCAGCGCGGATGGCATCCATCTGCTGGTAGCCGAAGGTGCCAGGGCATGAGGTGTAGCCGGTGTCGCGGTGGCCGAAGATGGCCGGGAGGTTCACGGTCTGGCCGGAGCTGTAGCGTGCCTTCGAGTAGCCGGCGCTGGTCAGTGCGGCGGTGGACATCGGATCGACGCCACCGACCTTCATGCGCCAGCCGACCATCTCGCCGAGTGCAGTGACGGCCGCATCCGGAATCTCCAGCTGGTCGTGATTGCCCATCACCGAAATACCGAAGGTGCCGTTGTTGAAGCCACCTGCGTGCGCGCCTTCGATGTTCTTGTCCAGGCCGCCGTAGCGCCCCTCGTAGATGTTGCCGTACTTATCGACCAACGCGTTGTAGCCAACATCGCCCCAGCCCAGCGTCTTTGCGTGGTAGGCGTAAATGCCTCGGACAATGGCTGGTCCCTGCGACTCTGAGTAGTTATTGGAACCCGCGGTGTGGTGGATGCACGTGCCCTTGAAAGTGCTGTAGGAGCTCGAACCGCTGCGGATGGACTCATCTGCGCCCCATGCTGCACGGCTGATTACATTTGGCGCACCGGCAATCGACGACTCGTACGCAACTGGCTGAATAACCTCGCCGACCTGCTCTACGCCGTCGATGAAAACTGCCTGGACGGCGTTGAGGGACAACGCGGCCGTAGCACTGACGAGGTGCTGCAGGGAACCGCCGATGGTTGCGAGGTCAAGATTGTCGATACCAATGATGTTGCGTGGATCTAGGCCCTCGAGGAGGTTCAGTCCGACAGTCGACACCTGCACGCGCCTGGTGGGCTCAACGAACAGCAGCTCGGTGCCGGACTGTCCGGAGTTATTCATCGGGCCGTGAGAATCAGCGTGGAACCACGGGCCAAAGCTGCCGTCTTCACGCTCGGCGCGAACGTAGAGCTGCAGGTTGTCATCGCCCGGCCAGGTCAGGGCGAACTGGGAGAACGGTTCGTCGCGGGTGATGTCCTTCACGAATCCGCGAAGCGGGTGCAGGGCATCGGTAATGGCATGCGTGCCGACGGCTGCGTCGTCAATCATCATCGTGACAGCGTCAACCAGCGGCGATGTCGAGATCTTGGCTGCGATGGGGCCTACGCCTGGGCTTTCAACCAGGGTAGGGGCCTGGCGAATGCCCCATGTTGCTAGTGGAGCTGCGGCAGTAGTAGCTGCCAGTCCATAGAGGAAGGTGCGACGGCCCATCGACGGGGCATTGATGCGACGGCGAGTTGGCACGGTAAAAGCTCCAAAAAAATGGGGTACAGGGTTATCGACCCGAGGCCTACCCCGGGGTCGAAGGGAAGGAAAGTTGCAAAGCAACAGAAAATTCTGAGGAGGATGTTACCAGTGTGACTAAAAAAATCTAGTGAGACATCTGTGTTTCCCCGTTAATTTTGGGAAAATTATCAAATAATGTGACCAAACGAACGTTGGGTTGGGCTCACGTGGACGTCGTAAAGCCCGCGTGTACACCCGCAAACCGGATGGAAATGCAATAGGTTTTAAGGCGTGAGTAGCGAAAAGAACATCACTGCCAATGAATTTGCTCCGAAGTCCCTACAGGACATCAAGGACAACACCTACGACCTCATCGTGGTCGGCTCGGGTTTCTTCGGTTTGACCGTTGCTGAGCGGACCGCCAATGAGCTGGGCAAGCGCGTGCTCGTTGTCGAGCGCCGCAACCACATCGGCGGCAACGCCTACTCGGAGGCAGAGCCGGAGACTGGCATCGAGGTGCACAAGTACGGTGCGCACCTGTTCCATACCTCTAATAAGAGGGTGTGGGACTACGTCAACCAGTTCACTGACTTCACCGACTACCAGCACCGCGTGTTCGCTATGTACAAGGGCACCGCGTACCAGTTCCCGATGGGGCTGGGGCTAATCAACCAGTTCTTCGGCAAGTACTACAGCCCGGACGAGGCTCGCCAGCTGATTAAGGACCAGACTGATGGTCTGGATCCGCGGGATGCGAAGAACCTTGAGGAAAAGGCCATCTCCCTGATTGGCCGCCCGCTGTACGAGGCCTTTGTCAAGCACTACACCGCCAAGCAGTGGCAGACCGACCCGAAGAACCTGCCGGCCGGAAACATCACCCGTCTGCCCGTTCGCTACACCTTCAATAACCGCTACTTCAACGACACCTACGAAGGTCTGCCTGTCGACGGCTACACCGCCTGGCTGGAAAACATGGTGACCTCCGACAAGATTGACGTCGTTGTCGATGCCGACTGGTTCGAGGTGCGTGACGAGCTGCGCGCTGTCTCCCCGGATGCTCCGGTCGTCTACACCGGCCCGCTGGACCGCTACTTCGATTACGCAGAGGGCAAGCTCGGATGGCGCACGCTGGACTTCGAGATGGAGGTTGTCAACACCGGCGACTTCCAGGGCACCCCAGTGATGAACTACAACGACGCAGATGTGCCGTACACCCGTATCCACGAGTTCCGCCACTTCCACCCGGAGCGCGATTACGTCAAGGACAAGACGGTAATTGTTAAGGAATACTCCCGCTTCGCCGATGATGGCGACGAGGTCTACTACCCGATCAACACCCCGGAAGATCGCGAGATGCTGGAGGCTTACCGCAAGCTCGCCGCAGCAGAAGCGCAGGAGAACAAGGTCCTCTTCGGTGGTCGCCTGGGTACCTACCAGTACCTGGACATGCACATGGCAATCGGTTCCGCACTGTCGATGTTCGACAACAAGATTGCGCCGTTCTTCAACGACGGCGAAGCAATCGAGCAGGAGCGCGGGCACTAGTTTGCCGCTTGCGGCTCCCGCGCTAGTATTGCGCGAGTGTCGCGCGAAGAAAACCAAACCGAAGTTCCCCAGCAGGGGCCATTGCTACAGCGTGTGAACAAGTTTCTCACCCTGCCAGTGGCTCCCGTAATTCTGGTTCTCATCGGTTCTCTCGGCACCCAGGCCGCGGCCGTGCTGGTCACTGGCATGCTTTCCACGGTCGGCGCGCCGGGCATATCGGGCCTGCGCATGACCGCCGCCGCCATCATCATGGTGGTTCTGTTCCGACCAAAGCTGTCCGGGATGACCCGCGCCCGCGCCATTAACATCGTGGTCTACGGCATCGCCATGGGCATGATGAGCATGATGATTTACGCAGCTATCGCCCGCCTCCCGCAAGGTGTCGCCGTCACCATCGACTTCCTCGGCCCCTGCGTCGTGTCTTTCCTGGGGCTGAAAATGTGGCGCTCCCGCCTGTGGGCCATCGTCGCTTTCATCGGCGTTGCCCTGATCGCCCAGCCCTCCAATGACCTTGACATTATCGGCATTGGTTACGCCGCAATCGGCGCAATCTTCTTCGGCGCTTACACGCTCTTCTCCGCCCGAATGGGCAGCACCGAAGGCAGTGGCATGCCAGATTTGGCGCTGTCAGTGGTCGTCGCAGCAATCGTGCTCGCGCCGTTTTCTGTTTCCGCAGCACCGCTTGTCGACGGTTCGATGTGGGCCACCATCGTTATTTCCGGGTTTATTGGCGCTGTTATTCCCTACGTGATGGACACCATCGCTGCGGGGATTGTCTCGGCGGCGGTCGTCGGCACGCTCTTTGCACTGGACCCGGTCATCGGCGCAATCCTGGGCTGGGCGTTTTCCGGTGACCGAGTGACTTGGTCCATGGCGCTGGGCATCGTGCTGATCGCGGTGGCTGGCGCGATTATTACCTGGCGTGGGGCGCGGGAGTCGCGCGAGCTGCAGGGGCTTGCGCAGTAAAAATGCGGATACCAGAACCCGCCGAAAAGTGGGGTCTCGACGTGTTCTGCTGGAAAACGACAGTGAATGTGGGTAAGTTTGTCGAAGACTTACTGTTTCTTAAGGTAATTCCCTGAAGAGGAAACACGCCTGATAGCTCCCACCGGCCGTGGGGAATCGCACATTGTGAGGAGAATGCACACGTGAAAATCACCTCTACTTTCCGTGGTTGGCGCCGAAAGGTTGCAGCCGTTGCGTCCGCAGTAGCTGTGGCTGCGTCTGCATTGACCATGGCGCCGGCAGCGAGCGCGGCAGGTGACCGAGGCTCGCTGCGTCCGGGTTGTGAATGGGATTCGTACCAGTACTTCACCCAGAAGTGCCAGGTTTATTCGCCGGCCATGGATCGTAATATTCCGGTTCAGATTGTGGCCTCTGCCAATGGCGGTAACAAGGCTCTCTACCTGCTAGATGGCCTGCGTAGCCCGGCTGATGCCTCTGACTGGGTGGAGCACGGTAACGCCCCACGTACTTTTGAGGGATCCAACGTCAACCTGGTTATTCCGGGTGGTGGCGGCGGTAGCTTCTACACCGACTGGAAGCGTCCATCGGTTAGTGTGCACGGCCCGTTTGTAAACATGTGGGAGACTTTCCTGACCCAGGAACTGCCGGTTTACCTTGAGCGTGAGTTCGGCATTTCTCGCACCGGTAACTCCATTGCAGGTCTGTCCATGGGTGCATCTGCTGCACTGTCGCTGGCATACAACCACCGAGACCAGTTCGGTCAGGCTCTTGCCTTCTCCGGTTACCTGCACACCACTGCGCCGGGTATGACCACTGCAATTGAGGCTGCTCAGCTGTCGGCTGGCTACAGCTCCTTCGACATGTGGGGTGCGCCTATGTCAGCGGAGCGTGTCCGCAATGATCCGTACCTGAACGTCGAGAAGATGAAGGGGCTGGATCTGGTAATTACCTCGGCAAATGGTGTTCCGGATGAGGTTCGCGACCCGAAGAACCTCTACCGGGTCGTCCCGAAGGCCGGCGGCGTTGCGCTGGAGTCGCTGTCCCGCTTGTCCACCCGCGAGTTTGAGTTGCGTGCTCGTACCTCCGGTCTGGATGCGACGTTTGAATACGAGCAGACCGGTATCCACGATTGGCCGACCTGGGATCGCAACCTCCAGAACTCCAAGGCCCGCATCGAAGGTTTCCTCGGAGCTTAAAACTAGAACCTGAACGAAAAGCCCCTATGCGCAGCAGATAGTCCGCAGCGCGTAGGGGCTTTCACATTCTGGGCCGTCGCTAGCGTGGCAACAAGAGGCAATCCGCCACGGGCACTAGGATGCTATGAGATAGAAACGTCGGTAACTTATCGGCGGCAACACCCCCGGTAGACCTTTCGGAAAGTGGTTGATACGTCTCATGGCATCACAGCCTGAACAAAAGCGGACACATACCCCGACAACGTCGTCAAGCCTTGCCGTTGAACGCCTGCAGCGGATTCTGCTGCCAAAGTTGGGTGAGCCCCGTGATGTCCGCTCGCTCTACTTGGTTGAGCCGGAGACTAATGCCGGTCGTGTGCAAGCGCATTCGCGCACGTCAGCCACTGTTCCGGCGGGTGATGAAGTTAGTTTTGAAACCTACTTCAATGCTTTTCCGGCCAGCTACTGGCGCCGGTGGACGAATCTGGACAATGTTGTCCTGCGCCTGGAGCTGTCCGGTACTGCGCGCGTAGACATTTATCGTTCGAAGATTGACGGTGCGCGCATCGCCGTGACCGGCGAAGTTGTCGGTGATCTGGGTGCGGCGGCTGAAGGCGCGGAAGCCAAGGTGGACGGCAAGGATGTGCACGTCTGCGAAATCCCAGTACCGCTGACGCAATTTGAAGACGGCGGCTGGATTTGGTTCGACCTCACCTGTGAGACGGACGTGGTAATCCACTCCGCAGGTTGGTACTCCGACATCGAGGCGCCGAGCCAGACGTACCCGGACGGCACAGAGCATCCGGCGCCGGAGGGGCGCGTCACTATCGGTATCCCG
Organism: Corynebacterium sp. MSK047; assembly: GCF_030232285.1. Lineage (NCBI taxonomy): Bacteria > Bacillati > Actinomycetota > Actinomycetes > Mycobacteriales > Corynebacteriaceae > Corynebacterium > Corynebacterium sp. MSK047. The sequence goes on from NZ_JASPJI010000014.1 coordinate 57,093, forward strand.
ACGTTCAATCGCCCGACCGACGCAGTTGCTGCTCTTGAGGCGCTGTCCTCGGATCCTGAGGTCGATGCCATCATCGATGCTGTTTTGATGCCTGACCAGGGCACCAAGCACCCGGCAGATGAGCCGGGCTTCGATGCTGTCGCCGAGCACTTTGGTGACCGCCTGCGTATTTTCCCGCAGGGAAATCTCGGTGGTTCTGGCGGGTACTCCCGCATTATGTATGAGGCCCTGGGCGGTCCGGATTCGGATTCGAAGCGTGCGACCGATAGCCCGTTCATTCTCTACATGGATGACGACATCGCCATCGAACCGGATTCCATTCTGCGTGCGGTCGCTGTCGGCCGGTTCGCGAAGTCCCCGATGCTGGTCGGCGGTCAGATGCTGAACCTGCAGGAGCGCAGCCACTTGCACTCGATGGGTGAAGTCATCGGCCGCCATGACTTCATGTGGACTTCCGCTCCGCACGTCCACTATGACCACGACTTTTATGCGCACCCACTGCGCGATCGCGGGGAGCACGGCACTAACGCAACCGGTGAGGTTGTCGATTCGAAGGATCTTCACCGTCGCATCGATGTTGAGTTCAACGGCTGGTGGATGTGCCTGATTCCGCGCGTCGCCGCTGAGACAATCGGTCAGCCACTGCCGCTGTTTATTAAGTGGGACGATGCCGAATACGGTTTGCGTGCAGGTAAGGCAGGCTTTCCGACGGCCACGTGGCCGGGCGTCGCAATTTGGCATATGGCCTGGTCGGACAAAGACGATGCGATTGATTGGCAGGCGTACTTCCACCTGCGCAACCGCTTGATTGTCGCGGCTCTTCAGCACGAGGGCGATGCTGCCGGTATCGTGCGTTCCATGCGCAAGGCCACTTTCAAGCACCTTCTGTGCCTGGAGTACTCCACTGTTGCCATCCAGAACGAAGCCATGAAGGACTTCCTGGCAGGTCCCGAGCGTTTATTCGACATTCTCGAGTCCTCGCTGCCGCGCATCAATGCCCTGCGCAAGAGCTTCCCCGACGCGGTTGTGCTGCCGAGCGCAGGCGATCTGCCAAAGCCCTCCGGTATTCCGGGGGTTCCGACAAAGGATGTCGGTGGTCGTCTGGGCAAGCTGAAGAAGGTCGGTTGGCTGGCCAAGGGTCTGCTGCACAGCGTGCGCCCGGAAAACTCCGAGCACCATGCGGTGCCGCAGGCAAACCTGGCGCCGCTGGAGGCTCGTTGGTTCTCCCTGTCGCGTCTGGATGGCGCAACGGTCACCACCGCTGATGGCCGTGGCGTGGTGTATCGCCAGCGTGACCGCGACAAGGCCAAGGCTCTGCTGGAAGAATCCTGGGAGCTGCAAAAGCAGGTTGAGGAGCGGTTCGAGCAAATGCAGGCACGCTACCGCGCAGCCTATGACGATCTGACCAGTAGGAAGGCCTGGGCGAATGTCTTCGAAAATTAAAGGCGATCCGTTCGGCGAGTCCGACGTTCTCGTTAATATTCAGCACACGCTTAACGACGTCCCGGGTGTGCTGCCCACCGCGCGTGCCATGAGCTATTTCGGTGAGCACGCCCTTGGGTGGATGGGGCTCGCTGCCCTCGGGGCAGCGGTGGATAAGGAGCGACGCATTAGCTGGGCAAAGGTCGGTGTGGCCGCCTTTACCTCGCATGCGGCATCGGTGGTGCTTAAGCGCATTGTCCGTCGCCCGCGTCCCCATGACCGTCGTATAGCAATCGGCGTTGGTACGCCAAGCAAGCTGAGTTTCCCGTCCTCGCACGCGACGTCGACGACGGCGGCGCTGGTGGGGATTGCAAAGTTGGGTTACCCGGCAGCACCGGCCGTGGGCGTGCCGGCGATTATGCTCTCCCGCCTGGTGCTGGGAGTTCATTACCCAACCGATGTCGCTCTCGGAGCAGCGCTGGGTACAGCCACTGCTCTTGCGGTGGACAAGATAGGTGATAAGGTCATCGAGCCGAAAAAGGCGCAGCATAACCAGGGTGGACAGCCCTCCATTGCGGAAAGGAATGCACAGTGACACAGGCGGAGAACGACAACTTGGCCAATGTGTCGGCCAACCAGCGGCAAGCTTCTCAATCAAGGATTGGGTCCGAGCCGCACACTTCCGGTATCGATGAGCCTGCGCACCCGCAGGGGCATCCGCCGAAGAATCTGTTGGACGGCATGATCAAGGCGCTTCGCCCGAAGCAGTGGGTGAAGAATGTCCTGGTCATTGCGGCTCCACTGGCAGCCGGCAACGAGATCATGGACTCGGGACGTTCGATCGGTACGCTGACCGTCGACATCCTGGTGGCGTTTGTGGCCTTCTGTTTGGCCGCATCGTCGATTTACCTGATTAATGATGCCCGCGATGTTGAAGCTGACCGGGCGCACCCAACCAAGCGCTTCCGCCCAATTGCCGCTGGCGTACTGCCGGTGAGCATGGCGTACATTATGGCGGTCGCACTGATTATTGGTTCGATTGCGGTGTCCTGGTTTGCCTCTGAGGGGCCGGGGCTAGCAATTGTTGTGGCTGTATACATTGCACTGCAGCTCGGTTACTGCTTTGGCCTGAAGCACCAGCCGGTGATTGATATTGCGCTGGTGTCCTCGGGTTTCATGCTGCGTGCAATGGCCGGCGGTGTTGCTGCCAACATCAACCTGTCCCAGTGGTTCTTGCTGGTTGCCGCCTTTGGTTCGCTGTTCATGGCAGCCGGTAAGCGTTACGCTGAGCTGCTGTTGGCAGAGCGCACGGGTAAGAAGATTCGAAAGTCGTTGCAGGGTTACACCGCGACTTACCTGCGCTTTGTGTGGACCCTCGCTGCGACCGCCGTGGTGCTGAGCTACGCGCTGTGGGGCTTTGAGATGGGCCGCGCGCCGGGCACTTCATCGACTTCGGCTATTTGGTACGAGATCTCGATGGTTCCATTCACTGTGGCCATCCTGCGCTTCGCCGCCGACGTTGACCGTGGTGATGCGGGAAGCCCGGATGAGATTGCGCTCAAGGACCGACCGCTGCAGGCACTGGCCGTCCTGTGGCTGCTGTCCATTGCCATCGCTGTCTACGCTGTCCCGACTCTGGGGTAGTTCCCAGTTCTTTTCCCTGTAAGCGAACTGCGATTTCCGTCGGTTTTCTCGTCGGGTTCGGTCGGGTTCGATTGGTAGCTGAAAGCCCATGCGCCGAGGGGTGCATGGGCTTTTTCTGTATTTCGTTAGTACTTAGGTTGTGTTTGGGGTTCTTGTAGGCGTGTTTTAGGTTTCTCAGTTAGTCCTACGGATCAGCCGGGGGGCAGAATTACAATTTTGTAATTCCATGCTGGTAAACATTGTTTCTCCTTGTGGTGGATAGTTTTGGGGAGAAATGTGAGAAATATTACGGAATGATTACGATTTAAACTTGGATGTAGGGAAACGATTGAGTATCGTTACATACTCGAGATTCTTTTGTGGGGTCTCCAGTTGTCGCGTCACAACTGGAAGCAGAAAAGCGAAAGCTCGCGTAAGCGACTGCCTCCGAAAAGTCTGGCGCGGAGGTAAGTCCGAAAGTAAAGAGGAGAACGATGAGCTTTACTGCAGTGAGTCGTAACTTCACGGTGAAGGTCGTAGCTGCCCTTGTGGCTGTTGCAATGGTGTTTGGTGGCATCATGCTCGCATCCGCGAAGGATGCGAGTGCTGATCCAAACCGTGATCGACTGCGTCCAGGCTGTGAGTGGGATCCATACAACTGGTGGGTTCAGTACTGCCAGGTCTTCTCGCCGGCTATGAACCGCAATATTCCGGTTCAGATTAAGGCGGCTACTGGTGGCGGCGATGCGTCCCTGTACATGCTCGACGGTCTGTGGGGCTTTAATAAGGGCGCGTCCGGTTGGATTTGGTCGGGTCACATTGCTCAGACCTTCGCCAATGACAACATCACTCTGGTTGCGCCGGCTGCTGGCGATGGCTCCTTCTACACCGACTGGAATACCCCGGCTGTGACTGCTGAGGGTCCGAAGATCCAGAAGTGGGAGACCTTCCTGACTCAGGAGCTGCCGGTCTATCTGCAGCGTGAGTTTGGTGTCAACCCGAACCGCAACGCAATCGCTGGTTTGTCCATGGGGGCGGCTGCGGCGGTTTCTTTGGCAGCCCGCCACCGTGACCAGTTCAAGCATGTTACTTCGCTGTCCGGTTACTACCAGATGTCGAACGAGGTAGTTGCTACGGGTACCACTGCAATGGTGGCTAGCACTGGTGTAGTGAATCCGACTGGCATGTGGGGTCTTCCGGTTCCGGCTTCGGCGGAACGCCAGGCCCATGACCCTTCGATGCTGCTCGACCAGCTCAAGGGGCTGCCGATGTATGTTTCCTCCGCCCAGGGTGTTCAGAGCCTGTGGAGTGATCCGGAGGTTTTGAACCGTCCGGTGCCGCAGCTCCCTGACACCGTCTGGCGTGCCGTGATGGAGTCCGTATCCCGCGCTTCGACGCAGCGCTTTGAGCAGGATGCTCGCGCTGCCGGCCTCAATGCGCAGTTTGTCTACAGCCCGAACGGTATCCACTCGTGGGAGCTGTGGGGCCGTGATGCCGCGCTTGCTCGCCCGCACATTCTTCGGGCGCTGGGCCTTTAGGTCGATAGTTATTTCAGGGCGCTCTGGCGCGCTGACCTAGCGCTGGTGCTGGATGACTTCTTAAAGGGGCTAGCTTCTTAAGAAGTCTCAATTTTGAAGAAAGACCAATCCTTTTGTTGGGATTGGTCTTTTTTCTGTGTCGAGTCCGGGTTTGGATGCTGAGCGGAAGGTGTGGGTAACGGCCTACAGAGGGGCGCAAAGAGTTGCGCTGTCAAAGCTTGAATTCAGTTCCTTTTGCGTGTGTCTCCACGGTTTTTACCCGTAAGAGGGTAAACATGAGAGTCGAACCTTAAAGTAAAGGGTGAAGCTATTCAGGTAGCTATACCGTTTGTTTCGCAGAACGTGTGTGAGATTCTTCGTGCAGCGGCACGCCGGAGGAGGGGAACCTTCGGATACGTTGCTGGTCACCACGTAATTCTGCGAAGCCGAACGGTAAACGCATAGCTCTAGCGCCGCGTGATGCTATCTGCAGGTGCCTAACCGGCGCCGGTGCAACACTCAACGTCTCAAATAATTTCAACCAGCGACTTTGTAAAGGGAAGCCCTCTTATGCGCGTAACCGCTAGATTCCTCCGTGGTGGCCTCGGCAACAGCCGGAAGTCATCGCGGGCGTTGACCGCACTTTTGGCACTACCGTTGACTCTCGCTCTCGGTGCCCCTGCTGCAGTGGCGGCTCCCGAGCCAGCTCAGCCAGGTCTGCCTAGCTACGAGGAACTTCAGGCCGTTCAGGGGCAGTTGGCTCAATCTGAAGACCTGGGAGACCTTGCTAAGGCCGCTGAAGCAGCGCAAGCTGCTGGTGCGCAGCTACCTGGCCTGGGTATGCCGAAGCCGATGCCAGGGCCGGAGCGTACGCCATTTAAAGTCGATACTCCCGCAGTGGCGAACCTGCCCAGCGGAGTCAGCGTAGACAAGGTCGAGTGGTACACAGATCACCACGTCATTGCGCACATTCGCTCGGCTGCCATGCCGGAGAAGCCAATTCAGGTTGAGATTTTGCTGCCGCGCGATTGGTACCGCGACAAGGAGCGCACATTCCCGAGCGTCTATCACCTTGACGGTATGGCATCGTTTGATGACTACTCCGGTTGGATTCGCGCTACCAATATCGAGCGCTTCTACGAGGACAAGAATGTCCTGGTGGTTATGCCCGCCGGCGGTACATCGTCCTTCTACTCTGACTGGGATCAGCCGGATAACGGTCAGAACTACAAGTGGGAGAGCTTCATTACTAAGGAGCTCGTGCCGGTTATCACCAACGGCTTCCGCGGCAACGATGAACGCGGCATTATCGGTATCTCCATGGGAGCTACCGGTGCTTACAACGTTGCAGCACACTCTCCGGAGCTGTGGAAGTTTGCCGGTAGCCTCTCTGGTTACCTGGATATGACTTCGCCGGGCATGCCGCAGGCAATCTCTCTGGCGATGAAGAACACCGGTGGCTATGACGCGACGAAGATGTGGGGCCCGCTCGGTTCGCAGCGTTGGAAGGACAATGATCCGAAGCTGAACATCGACAAGCTCAAGGGCATGTCGCTGTACATCTCGGCGGGTAACGGCAACACCGGTGAGTGGGACGTGCCGTCGCAGATCGATCCGACGAAGCCGGACAATCCGACCGGTTACGCATTGGAAGTGCTTTCCCGCATGACCAGTGAGACCTTCATCCGAAATGCTCGCGAAAAGGGCGTCGAGCCGGTTGTGAACTTCCGGAGCTCGGGTACTCACACCTGGCCGTACTGGCAATTCGAGGTCAGTCAGGCCTGGCCAACGCTGGCCGATGCACTGCAGTTGCCGGAGTCCGATCGTGGCGCTGTCTGCCGCGTAGGTGGCGAGATTGAGAAGGCCGTTGCATCTCTGCCGGGAATTGGCACCTGCCTGTCGGATGAGTATGGTGTCGCCAAGAATGGCGTGGCTCAGGACTTTACCGGCGGTACCGCCTACTGGCACCCGGATTCCGGGGCACATGTGGTCTGGGGGCGCATCGGTTCGCGTTACAACGAGCTCGGTGGTCCGTCCTCGCCGCTCGGCTACCCAGTGACCAACGAACTGGCTACGCCGGATGGCTCGGGACGCTTCGTTCACTTCGAAAAGGGTTCGATTTACTGGACTCCGGAAGGCGGAGCCCACGAAGTCACCGGCGACATTATGAACGTCTGGGGCAAGGCCGGCTTCGAGACCGGTCCGCTGGGCTACCCAGTCGCCAACCACCGCGATATTCCGGGCGGTGTCGCCCAGGACTTCCAGGGTGGCACCATCGTCAAGATCGGCGGCGAAGAACCTCGCATCGTGCGTGGTGAAATCGGCCGTGTCTACAAGGAGCTCGGTGGCGCTGAGTCCGATCTGGGTCTGCCTGTCGACGGCGACGAGGTCAAGCTCGCCCGCGGCGCTTTCCAGCGCTTCGAACACGGTGCCATTTACTGGACTCCGGAAACTGGTGCACAGCCGGTGCGCTCCAACGACATCACTGACCACTGGGGCAGCACTGGCTACGAAAATGGCCCGTTCGGCTACCCGGTCGGCCCACTGCAGCCAGTCAAGGCCGGCGGTCTTGAGCAGCAGTTCGAGGGTGGCTGGATTCGTCAGCTCAACGGCAAGATTGTCGAAGAGCGCAATAAGCCAGAAGCGCCGGCCCCAGCCGCCGACAACGGTGATGACAAGTAAGCCAACCAAAGCAGGGCACTGAATAAGGGATAGACAAATGTCCATGAACAAGTCCTTCCGGACACTGGCTACAACCACAGCTGTTGCGCTGCTGACCTTCGGAGTGGCCGCCTGTGGCAGTTCCACAGTGGAATCTTCGGAGGTCACCTCGTCGACGACTACGAAGACCTCCACGACGTCGTCAAGCACGAAGACTTCTGCGCCGAAGTCGAGCGAAAAGTCTGCGCCGGAGATCACAGATCCCCAAGCTAAGCGCGTGGACGAAGCGCCCGATGGGCAGATGAAGCTCAGCGAGGCGGACGATTCATACCTCGGAGCGCTGGAAAAAGCGGGAATCGATGTTGATGGGGTGGAGGATCAGCTCATCGGCACAGGTCGCGCGGCATGCGCGGACGCACCGGAGGAGGAGCGTGAAGTCATCGCGCTGGCGATTGCCGGGCAGCTGGTCGCCCAGGGGCGCTCACAGGAAAGCGCCGAGGAAGTGGCGAAGACTATTGCAAGCTCCGCTAAAAAGGCGTATTGCTAGCACTCATGCGTAAAGTGCTGACAATTCTGGCGGTCATTGTGCTGGTGGCCGCTATTGGCTTCGGCGTAGTGCAATGGCTTAACGACGACCAAGGCGGTCAAACCCCACCGACCCCCGGCGACGATAGCGGGGTTCTGGCTGAACAGCCCGAGTGGTGCCCGGCGGTAGAAGTTATCGCGGTGCCCGGAACTGCGGAATCGCGTGCTGACGATGATCCGATGGCCCCGACCGCGAACCCGCATTCGCTGCTGCTTGGCCTGACGAACTCGATCTCAGGGTCCTACTCGGAGGGCGATGTCAAGGTCTGGACTACGCCGTACCCGGCACAGATCAAGACGCATCAGCTGCCCGACCAACTCACTTACGATGATTCGCAGGCAGTCGGGCGCGATGTCACCGCTAAGGAAATGGCTGACTTGCACGGGCAGTGTCCACTGACGGACTTCGTCCTGATGGGCTTCTCCCAGGGTGCCGCTATTGCAGGTGATTTGGCCTCTGACATCGGCAATGGCCGCGGTGTCGTTCCGGCCGAGCGCATTGCGGGCGTGGCTCTGTTGGGCGACCCGCGGCGTGACCCCAATCAGGGCGTGAACCAGGGCGTTCCGCTGGCTGGTGTGGGCGTCGAGCTGTCATTGCAGCCGCTTGGCGGCATTGTGCAGGCTGTGGTTCCGGGCGCGACGATGCGCGGTCCACGAGACGGCTTTGGTCCTCTTAATGACAAGGTCCAGAATGTCTGCGTGCCATCGGACTCCTTCTGTGATGTGCCTCCGGGAGTGGCCGATGCGATTGCACGAGCGCAGGAGATGATTACCGGCGCGGGTGCGCACGCGACCTACGCCACGAATGATGTGGCAATTCCGGGGACGACTCCGCTGGCCTGGACTGAGGGTTGGGCTCGCGAACTGATTGAGCAATCGCTGGCGCGGTAGAGGCAGCTCGAAATGTGCGAGACGCCCCCGACGGGGACTTGCTGTTAGAATCTTGCTCAAGAACTGGTGTTTAATGTTCCAAAACAACAGTTTCGCTAAAATTTCGAAAGAAATTGACAAAGTTGCAGGAAGCAGTCTGACGGAACCGGTTATTATCGCCCAAGGAACTGCTGTTCATGACCGGGGAAATCTAGGCGAAAAGGTAGGGTGCAATGACGAATCCGACAAACCCATATGGAGATTTCGACGAAGACGGTATGCCGAGGTCCAAGGGGAAGTTCGCTAACAGCTCGGGTGCTTACAGCTCCGGTATGCCGTACTCGGATCCATACCCACCGCAGCAGCCGAACGTGGGGCAGGGCTATCAGGACCCGAGCCAGCACAATTTCCACAACGGGTACTCGAATCCGTATCAGAGTGGTTACCCAAACCAGCAGGCGCCGGCGTATTCCGCTGGCTTCGGCGGCCCGAACCCGCACCAGGGCTACGGGGTGGCAGGTTCCCCTGTCTCGGATAAGTCCAAGATTGCAGCGGCTCTGCTTGCTTTCTTCCTGGGCACCCTGGGTGTTCACAATTTCTACTTGGGGCACAACTCGCGTGGTGCTATTCAGCTAGCACTGACGGTATTCGGCTGGATTACCGCCATCTTCCTGGTTGGCTTCTTCCTCATTATCGGCGTCAGCATTTGGGCATTTATCGAGTTCATTTTGATTCTCGTCGGTAGCGGCTCCTACGCCTATGACGCAAATGGGCGCCGCCTGCAATCGTAGGAGCCTCGTCCGAATCCGCTAGTTCCTGAAGCCGTGCACCGGCGCGGGGATGTAGCCGCCGCGGGCAATGAACTCGGCATTGCCCTTGGCATTGACATCAATGACCGGCGCGTAGCCGAGCAGACCACCGAAGTTCACCTCATCGCCCGGCTTGGTACCCGGCACCGGAATGAGGCGGGCTGCGGTGGTCTTGTGGTTCATCACACCGATGGCGGCCTCGTCGGCAATCATGCCGGAAATCGTGGTCGCAGGCGTGTCACCGGGAATCGCAATCATGTCGAAGCCCACCGAGCAAATAGAGGTCATCGCCTCCAGCTTGTCCATGCTGATCGACCCCGCGCGCACAGCATCAATCATGCCCTTGTCCTCAGAGACCGGAATGAACGACCCGGACAGTCCACCGACGCGTGAACACGCCATCAGGCCGCCTTTCTTGACGGCGTCGTTAAGCAGTGCCAGCGCGGCAGTGGTGCCGTGCGTGCCGACCTGCTCCAACCCCATGTGCTCGAGAATATGAGCGACGGAGTCGCCCATCTCTGCAGTCGGCGCGAGCGAGAGGTCCACGATGCCAAAAGGCACGCCCAGGCGCTCCGACGCCATCGTGCCGACCAGCTGACCCGTGCGCGTGATCTTGAACGCCGCCTTCTTAATCTCCTCGGCGACTTCGTTAAAGCTGGCGCCCTGCAGATCGCCGAGCGCGCGATCGACCACGCCCGGACCCGAAACGCCGACGGACACGACACAATCTGGCTCCCCAACGCCGTGGAACGCGCCGGCCATGAAAGGATTGTCGCCCACCGCATTGGCGAAAACCACCAGCTTGGCACAGGCAATCGAGCTGCGGTCAGCGGTTTGCGCCGCAGCTTCCTTCACTACCTCGCCCATGCGGCGCACCGCATCCATGTTGATGCCCGCGCGTGACGACGCAACGTTGACCGAACTGCACACCAATTCGGTCTCGCTAAGAGCGTGGGGAATGGAGTCGATGAGCCACTTCTCGCTGGTGGTCGCGCCCTTTTCGACGAGCGCCGAGTAGCCGCCGAGGAAGTTCACCCCAGAATCGCGGGCGGCGCGGTCGAGCGCCTTGGCAACCACTGTGGGATCGCCTTCGCAACCGGCCGTGATGAGGGAAACTGGTGTGACGGAGATGCGCTTATTGACGATCGGAATGCCCAGCTCCGCCTCGATACCCTCGCAGACCTCCACGAGGCGAGCGGCCTGCCTGGTTACGCGGTCATACACCGCCTGTGCGGTGGCTTCCATTTCAGAGCGAGAGCACTCGAGCAGGGAAATGCCCATGGTGACCGTCCGGATGTCCAGACGGTACTTCTCGATCATGTCAATGGTGTCGAGGAACTTAGATTGCGCGAAGTTGAAATCCATCCTGGTCGCGCCCTTTAAATCTCGTTGACGGCGTTGAACAGCGCCTCAGACTGGATTCGAATGACAAGCCCCTCCCGCTTGCCGACGGAATCCATGTAACCCTGCAGCGTGCTGATAGGGGTGGCCTTCTCGTTGAACTCCACCCGCAGGATCATGGTGAACCATTTATCCATGAGGGTCTGGGAAACATCGACGATGTTGACGTCCTGCTCCGCCAGAGCAGTGGTGACGGCGGCGATGATGCCGGTGTGATCCTCGCCGGTGACGGTAATGATGGCAAACATGGCCTCAATTTTAGCCGGTGGGGAGGTGGGAAAAATCTGTGGATGGCGGTTGTGCTGGTGGCAAGTTTGTGGCGAAGCATGTTCAGGGCCACCCAAAAACACTTCACGACACCTATGTCACCTCGTGCCATCTGTGGAGGCGGCATGAGGTGACATAGGTGTCGTGAAGTGGGGAGGAGGGGAGGGGGCGTGGGCGTGGGCTGTGCCAGAGCGGGGGCCAGCCTTACGGAGCCAGCCCTACCGGACGTCGACGAACTCCTTGACAATCCACTTGCGCAGTGCGAGCAGAATCAGGCCCAGGACAACCGAGGCGATACCCAGGGTGATGAAGAAGGTGTTCTCAGCAGCGGCATCCTCATAGTTGTAGAAGCCGGCCAGGGTGCCTGCCAGCGAAGTACCCATAGCGACTGCCATCAGCCAGACGGCCATCATGCGCGACGGGAATGCCGCCGGAGCGACCTTGGTAGCAAGGGCGTTGCCGACCGGGCTCAGCATGAGCTCACCCATGGTGAACAGGAAGAGAATCCAGATAATTGCATACAGCGGAGTGGAGTTCTCACCGCCACCGGAGAATGGGATGAAGAAGAACAGCGAGATACCGATGATGATGTTGGCGACACCGAACTTCACTGGGGTGGACCACTGGCGGTCACCAAGCTTGGACCAGGCGGCTGCAAAGACCATCGAGAAGGCGATGATGAAGATCGGGTTGATCGAGTTAATCCAGGCCGGGGACATTTCCCAACCGAAGATCTCGCGGTCGAGGCGGATGTCCGAGTAGATGGCCAGCACCGTGAACTGCTGCTGGAAGATACCGAAGAACAGCACGCCCGAGACGAACATCGGGATGAAACCGACCAGGCGAGTCTTCTCCGATTTCGTCGTAAGTGGCGAGGAGTACATCTGCCACCACAGCACCACAGCGGCGATCAGTGCAATCACTGTGACCACAGTGGAAAGAGTCGTGACCGGAACAATTCCGGTGGAAACCAGCGTAACCGAGACAACAGTGATGACCACTGCGATGCCAATCCATACCGGGTACTGCTTCTTCGGCAGCGGGTTCGGAATCTCATGGCCAGCCTCGGCGATGGTGGACTTGCGCATCAGGATGTACTGAATCAGACCGGCAGCCATACCGATAGCGGCCAGGCCGAAGCCCCAGTGGAAGCCCTTCATGCCCCAGATCCAGCCGGTGAGCAGTGGGCCGAACAGGGCGCCGATATTGACGCCCATGTAGAAGATGGAGAAGCCGGCGTCACGACGCGGGTCGTCCTTGGCGTAGAGCTGACCCAGCACGACCTGTGCGTTGGTCTTCACGCCGCCGGAGCCGATTGCGATGGAGACAAGGCCAATAGCCAGGCCAATCACGCCGGGGATGAATGCCAAGGAGATGTGGCCAAACATGACCAGGATGGCGGAGTAGAACAGTGTCCGCTCCGAGCCAAGGATACGGTCAGCAACCAGAGAGGCAACGAGTGCGGCCATGTAGACAAGACCGCCGTAAGCACCGACGATGGAGGTAGCAGCACCCTTGTCCAGGCCGAGACCGCCCTGAGTGGTCTCGTAGTACATGTAGAAAGCCAGGATGGCCTGCATGCCGTAGAAGCTGAAGCGCTCCCACATTTCGATGCCGAAGAGGTTGGCGAGACCCCACGGTTGGCCCATGAAGGTGCGGTCTTCGCTGGCCCCTGCGGGGTTATGAGTTCGTTGGGTCTCAGCAGTTGGTTGATTGCCGAGCGCCTCGTCAGAAGATTTGTCCATTCTTCAATTATCGAGGCGGAGTGCAAAAATTAAAAACCAGATTTAGTCAGTGAACTAAACCGAAGGGTTAGGGATGGGTCCGAAGGCTTAGTCCAGAGACTTACGAGCAACCGCATTCGACGCTGCTCGCCAACCCAGCAGCAGCAAGGCGCTCATGACTGAGGCAACCAGAATGAAGGACCAGTGCGGGACTGCCGAATTGCGGGTGGCCCACACAGCTAGGCCGACGACGACAGTGCCGAGCCACACAATTGCGCCTGAACTCACTGCACGCGGGTTCGGCTCGTTCTTAATCAGCGCGGTGCCCAGGAGGACACCGAATGCGAACGGCCACCAGGTATCGAGGATATTGATGAAGGTAAAAGGATCCTCGGGAGTGTTGTGAGCCAGGCGCGCTAACACGGCGAAAATAAAGATGGCGAGGATGTCAATCAAGAACGTCGATACGCGTGTGTTCATGCTTCTTAGTCTAGCGACCCCTCAGATTGGTGGGTGACCAGCGACCAGCGGCGAGGCAGCCATTAGCGGTCAGCGACTGGCTGGTGCTCGGGCTGATCTTTGTGGTCGAAGCCGAGGGCGTAGATAATCCAGCCCACAATTGCCACCAGGACGAAGGAAACGATGCGGTAGACCAGCACCGCTGCAAAGGCCTCGGCGCCGGTGGTGCCGCCTGCGATGAGAGCCGCGGTCAAAGCGGCCTCGACAGTGCCGATGCCGCCCGGTGTGGCCTGGATGAAACCTGCGAGCTTGCCGGTTACGAAGGCCAGCAGCACCTTCGTAGCGGAGATGTCATCGACACCAACGGCACGGATGGCGGCGTAGAGACAGACAATTTCCGCGACCCAGTTGATAAAGGACCAGGTGAAGGAAAGAGCTAAAGTTTGCACGGGCAACTTCACGCTGGTCAGCTGTTTGACGGACTCTTCAAGTCGGTCGACATCGGTGTCCGCGGGCTTCTTTCGAATCTTGTTAAAGACACGCAGACACCACGCGCCTGTCTTGTTGAGAAAAGCCGGGTTCTGGGAAATCCGCCACAGCAAAATGGTGGCCAGTAACACCGCAATTGCCATAGCGATGAGCACCGCGGTCGTGCCACCCTGTCCGACGAAGAAGAGGCTGCCAAGCCCCAGAAATGCCAGACCTAAAAACGACAACGCGCCCGAAAAAAGCACGAACCAGCTGACAAGGACCGCGGATGCGCCCCACTGCATCATGCGCTTAATCTGCAGCGCCGTGGAGAATGCGGCACCACCGGGAACGGTGACCGCCCACGCGTTGGATGCGAGGGTTAGGGCATTGGTGCTACGGCGAGTGGCTGCTTTTACGCCTCCAGCTCGCAACAGCAGACGCATCACTTCCGCCATCGCGTAGAGCGAAAAAGCCACGGAAAAAATGGCGATGAACAGCCACTTAGCGTCGACATCCGCAAGGATTTGGAGCCCCTGGACGACGCTGTCCCAGTTTCTTACCGTCAGGACGATACCGGCAATCACGAGAGCCACGAGGATTATCGATCGTAGCCAGCTCGAATTGCCAGTTTTGAGGACTTTTTTAAGTCGTGACATAAATAAGAAGCCTGTTCGTCTTCCTGCTCGTCTCCCTAGACGTCGCCGCGGTGGTCTCCCTAGTCGTCGTTCTTGCCGTCGCGCTCTTTGAGCAACGACGTGAGCGGACGGAACGGCTGCAGCCACGCACCGCCATCAGGCAGGCGGTCGAGATCGATACGCGGTAGCGGCTCGCGGAAGACGCCCTTGATTTCCTCCAGGTCAACGAAGCGAATCGCATCGGAGGCCAGCGCCCAGGAAGCGTGCTCGTGAAAACCGATGACGGTTACCCGAATCCCCTCGGATGCGAGCTTTTCCAGCAGCTCCTGGAAATTCTGGCCATCGGCGGACGCAACGACGACACTGCGCAACACGCCCTCGTCGTAACGCCGTTGGATGTGCGCAATCATGTCCGGGTCAACGTCGGTGTCCTCTTCGATCTTCGGCTTTGCGAAGACCGCGAAACCGACATTGCGCAGAGCCTCGACCCAGGGGCGGACAATCTCCGCTGAGCCCGGGTTGACGTTGGTGAATACCGTGGCTTCGGGGAGGACATCGGAACCGATTTTGTGGGATACGCGCTCGGCTTCGTCGATAAGCCATTTGCCCACGGCGTCGAAGCGGGGGCGGTGCGCGGCGGTCGGGCGGGAGCCCAAAATGGCGCCGAGCCCCATGTCCAAGTTCGGGGCGTCCCACACGAGCAGCGCGGTGGGGTGCGTTTCAGTGGTGTTGTAGCTGGCAGAGGTGTTCTGGGTAGTGCTCATGTTCCTATGCCTCTTTCTTGCGCCAGATGAACTCGTGGATGTCGTGGTCGAGGTTCAGGCCGCGGGCTTCGAACTTGGTCGTCGGTCGGTCGAGAAGCATGGGGGATTCCGGCCAGGGCCAGTCGATGGGCTCGAGCGTCGGCTCGACCTCGCGGAGTTCCTCAATCCACTCTGCGTAGTCCGCATGGTCGGTGGCGGCGTGGAAAATGCCGCCGGGCTTCAGACGCGAAGAAATTAGGCGCAACGTGCCGGACTGCACAATGCGGCGCTTGTGGTGGCGTGCCTTCGGCCACGGATCCGGGAAGAACAGGCGCACGCCGGCCAGCGACTCCGGCTCGATCATGCGCTGCAGGACCTCGACGCCGTCGCCGCGGACCATGCGGATGTTCGACACCTCATTGCGCACGGTGGCGGAGAGCAGTTTCGCCAGGCCAGGGCGGTAAAGCTCAACGGCGATGATGTTGTGGTCCGGTTCTTGCGGAGCCATAGCCACGGTGGACGTGCCGGTGCCGCAGCCGATCTCGACGATGGTCGGTCCCTTGCGGCCGAACCATTCCTCCACGTCGATGACCTCGTCGGAGAGGACCTTGCCGTACGTGTCCCAGTTATCTTCCCAGATCTTTTCTTGGTTGGGAGTCAAAGTGCCTCGGCGGAAGGACAGATTGCCGATGCGCGGGTAGTCAAGACCATCGTCGAATTGGGTCTTTTCCGGACGACCTGCAGGCAATTCGCCCTTCTTCGGCTGGCGCTCATGCGGTTGCTCCGCCTGCTCGTCTGCACGAGTTGGCGATGGTTCAGATTCCTGCGAAACCGCAGGCTGTTCGATATTTTCAGAAAAATCAGAAGTAGTCACGTTCCCTATTGTCCACGACATCGGCCAACTATCCAATCATTGCCCCTAGGATTTTTGTTGTTGTCCTGGCGGTTTCACGCCGGTTGACGATGCCGCGTCGTCCTGAATAGGCGGCACGGCGGGGAAAGTTGTTTTGTCGACTTGCCGAATCCGCGGTCCGCTGTAGGCTGAACGCGAAGCCGCGCTTATTCGTTGGTTGAAGCGGCGCTTGGGGTCTGCCTAGCGCAGCGTTTCAGGGCGCGGAATCTGGCTCACGGGCCGTATGGGGGTTACGCAGGTTTTAACTAAACCACGCAGGGGATTTATGGGAGGGGACTAGGCCGGATGGACCTTATTTCCGCAACTGATGTCACGGAAACAACACAGCCGTCAACGGGATCTACATCGTCGTCGTTGCGCGCTGCTGTGGTGGACTGGCTGTCATCACGGCAGGCCGCGCACTCGGACACCGCTAACACGAGCGGCGCGGAGGTGTGCGTCGCCAAGGCGCTTGAGCGCGAGAAACGGCCACCGATAATCTGCGCGCGATTGCGCAGGGGCGTGCGCGAAACCGCTGTGCGCGAGGCATTTTCGCAATGTCACGCGGAGCTGGCCGACAAGCTGTCCGCCCCTGTCGCGCTGGTCATTGAGCAACAACCGATTCGCCATTCGCTTGCCGACGAGTATTGCGACATCACCACAAACGAGACAGCTGAACACACCTTTTTGTTCAGCTCCGCGTTGCGGAAGATTGCTGAACGCTACGGTGCGGAAGACGAATCACGCGATGATGACGGGCTACTCGCAGTGCAGTTGACTGAGATCGCGGCAGCCTTTCCCGCGGCTAGAGACAGCCTGGAGGAGTTGCTATGGCAACACCGGACGTAGTTGAGCCACGCCCGGTCTCGGCGGAGGGGTCTGAGCAGCCACCGCTCCTTGTCACCAAAGCCGGGGACGCGGCGGACCGCGCGGACTTCTCGCAGATTGTTGACACTGCGACGCCGCCACGTCGGCTGGAGTTTGTGGATAAACGCAGCGCCGTCGTGCTCTATGTTGCAGACAGCGAGGTGCAGCCCACGCGGGAGTGCGTCAGCACGGTTGCAGCAATTAGCCAGGCCACCGGCCGCGTTGCAGTTGGCCTGATTGGCAATGGTGAGTATGCCGAGGCCTGGCGTCAGGAAATCGACAGCACAATCCCGATGGGAGCGCTGGACGAGAGGATGGCCAGAACCCTGGTTCTGCTGGCAGAAGGCCCGCCCAGAAACTCGGGGGAAACACTGAGTCCGCGCCGGGCTCGAAACGTGCGAGCTCAGCTGGCGCAGGAGCGATCGCGCGGAGCCGGGGCGGCGGCGCGATTGCAGCGGAAGATGCAGTTGGCAGCTGAGAGTGCAGTGCGGGATGCGCTCCAGGAAGTGGCTGACGGCCCCGCGGGTGACCAAGCGGAACTTCAGGGCCGTGCCGAAATTGCAGCGACGCGGCTGCAGCAGCGGTGTGGCGACGAATTGGGCCTTCATGTGGAAATCCCGGTGCCCGCCCCAGAAAGTCCGGCTCGCCCCAGTTATGCCATGGACGCGCTGGTGGCGGTGGCCTCGCTTGGCGTGGCGGTCGGCGCAGTGCGGATTGTCCACGGGGTGCTGATGTGGGTTGGGGTGCCGACGCTTGCGGCGCAGCTGGCCGCACTTGCAATAGGCCTCGGCGTTGCGGTGGTGGCGGTGG
The DNA here is from genome assembly GCF_030232285.1 of Corynebacterium sp. MSK047. Classification (NCBI taxonomy): domain Bacteria; kingdom Bacillati; phylum Actinomycetota; class Actinomycetes; order Mycobacteriales; family Corynebacteriaceae; genus Corynebacterium; species Corynebacterium sp. MSK047. Next base: position 74,849 of record NZ_JASPJI010000014.1, read on the forward strand.
GCGCAACGATTCGTCGTAACGCACGCCAACGCACCGCGCAGTGGCGGGCAAATTACCTCGCCCATCTGCGGCGAAAATGGACACAGTCCGTGGAGATGACGGTGCGCGAAGCCCTTGGTGCGCGGGGTCCGGGATGGCGAATAGAGCAGCTGGCGGAGTACACCGGAGCGCCTGCACGATAGCCGTGACGGCCAAGAGAAATAGGGGGATATCACGATGGATGAGTTTTCATTACTGCAGTACTTTTCCGACCAACCCGCGTCCGAGGGCGGGGTGGAGGTGCGTTCGCCCGCTACGCCGTGTGGTTTGGAGGCGGCGACGCCGATTGATGGGCAGTCTGCGGACGTTGGTGGCGCCGGGTTGGTCGTGGAGGTCGATGGGCAGCTCTACGACCTCGGCGACGACGAGGGGTCAATTACGCTTGCCGACGACTCCGGGTTGTCAATCTATTCGGATCTGGACGGTGACGGCACGGTGGATCACGTTACGACGGTCCGTTTTGACGGCACTTGGGAGTCTTGGAGCAGTGATGATGTGAGGGCTGCTGACGCGATGGGCGGAGCGGCAGTGGAATCGGCATCAGCAGCGGGGAAGTGGGATGCGTACTCATGGGAGCAGTCCGCGCGGGGCAGCTGGGACTGACGACTTTGGGAACCGCTGCGCGCGGGGGTACCCGTGTCTCGGTTGCTTACAAATGGGGGTAACTGCAGCCAAAGGGTTAATGGTTGTAAATTTATGTGGTGAGGCTGGCCTTATTCGCTGGTTATGTCCATAAATGAACAGGTCGCAAGAATGGGGCGGGGAAAATTAATTGTTGTAAAGCTGTGATGTAACGGCTTGCAAATGAGGGAACGAGCCGATTGTCGATGTGGGGCCCGGCAACTTTCGGTATCCCCCGGTAGCCTTAAATTAAGACGCGAATCAATGAGTCAGGAGAACTGATGTCCGCACCTTCTATTCCTGGTCTCGAGGGCCAGGCCCCGACCGAGAACGCCGAACTGCTGCGCTGGATTGCTGAGGTCGTAGAACTGACCCAGCCAGACAAGGTTGTCTTTGCTGATGGCTCGGAAGAAGAGTGGAACCGCCTTACCCAGGACCTGGTTGATAAGGGAACTCTTATCAAGCTGAATGAGGAAAAGCGCCCGAACTCTTTCCTTGCCCGCTCTAACCCGAAGGACGTTGCTCGTGTGGAGTCCCGCACGTTCATCGCTTCTGAAAAGGAAGAGGATGCTGGCCCGACCAACAATTGGGCGGATCCGGTCGAGCTGAAGAAGGAAATGACCGAGCACTACCGCGGTTCCATGAAGGGTCGCACCATGTTCGTCGTTCCGTTCTGCATGGGTCCGATTACCGACCCGGAGCCGAAGCTGGGTGTTCAGCTGACCGACTCGGAGTACGTGGTTCTCTCCATGCGAATCATGACCCGCATGGGTCAGGATGCCCTGGACAAGATTGGTCCGGACGGAGACTTCGTCCACGCTCTGCACTCCGTTGGCGCTCCGCTGGAGGAAGGCCAGGAGGACGTTGCATGGCCGTGCAACGATGAGAAGTACATCACCCAGTTCCCGGAGACCAAGGAGATTTGGTCCTACGGTTCCGGCTACGGCGGAAACGCCATCCTGGCCAAGAAGTGCTACGCACTGCGTATCGCTTCGGTCATGGCCAAGGAAGAGGGCTGGATGGCTGAGCACATGCTCATCCTGAAGCTCACCAACCCAGAGGGCAAGGCCTACCACATCGCCGCTGCATTCCCGTCTGCATGTGGTAAGACCAACCTGGCTATGCTGACTCCGACCATCGAGGGCTGGAAGGCCGAGGTCGTCGGTGACGACATCGCATGGCTGAAGTTCGGTGAGGACGGCCGCCTGTACGCTGTCAACCCGGAGAACGGCTTCTTCGGTGTTGCACCGGGTACCAACTACTCCTCCAACCCGAACGCCATGAAGACTATGGAGGCCGGTAACACCCTGTTCACCAACGTCGCACTGACCGACGATGGCGACGTCTGGTGGGAAGGCATGGAAGGCAAGCCGGAGCACCTCATTGACTGGAAGGGCAATGACTGGACTCCGGATTCCGACGAGCTGTCCTCGCACCCGAACTCCCGTTACTGCACCCCGATTTCGCAGTGCCCGGTCGCTGCACCGGAGTATGACGACCCGCAGGGTGTCCCGATTGACGCCATCCTGTTCGGTGGCCGTCGCCCAGACACTGTGCCGCTGGTGACCCAGGCTCTGTCCTGGAACCACGCAACCTTCATCGGTGCAACCCTGGCTTCCGGTCAGACCGCTGCTTCCGCTGAGGCTAAGGTTGGCTCCCTGCGTCACGACCCGATGGCAATGCTGCCGTTCATTGGCTACAACGTCGGTGACTACCTGCAGCACTGGATTGACATGGGTGTCAAGGGCGGCGACAAGATGCCAGAGGTCTTCCTGGTCAACTGGTTCCGCCGCGGCGAAGACGGTCGCTTCCTGTGGCCGGGCTTCGGCGACAACTCCCGTGTTCTCAAGTGGATCATCGACCGCATTGAGGGCCGTGTTGGCGCCAAGGAGACCGTTGTTGGTCACACCGCTAAGGCAGAGGACCTGGACCTGACTGGCCTGGACATCGACTTCGCCGATGTCAAGGAAGCCCTGAAGGCACCGGCTGCTAAGTGGCAGGGTGACCTCCCGGACAACGAGGAGTGGCTGAAGTTCCTCGGCGACCGCGTTCCGCAGGAGGTCTGGGACGAGTTCGAGGCTCTGAAGGCCCGTATCGAGAAGAGCCTGCAGGACTAAGATCTTGCTAGCTAGCCTTGCTAAAAGCTAGAACCTAGAACCACCCCCTTGTTGCCCGAAGTGGCTGGCAAGGGGGTGGTTTGTGCAGTACAACGATGAAGGATGACACGCAATGCAACTAACGCTTTTCTCTGATTTGAGCCTGCGTGTCATCACTTTGATGGCGATGGGGGAGCTGGGGCGCAAATACACCGCTGCCGAGGTAGCGGAGTCTCTCAATGCGTCTCGCGCGCATGTTTCCAAGGTTGTCTCGCGGCTTGTGGAGCTCGGCTTCTTGGAAGCGGTCAAGGGGCGCAATGGTGGCATCTATCTGCGAGATTCGGCTACGGAAAAATCCGTCGGCAAGCTGCTGCGCACTCTGGAAAACAACGAGGTCGTCGATTGTGTCGGCACTGACTGCCCATTGCTGCCGACGTGCCTGTTGCGTGGCAAGTTAGCGGCCGCGCAGGAGGCGTTCTTCGCCGCGCTGGATCCGGTGTTGATTGCGGATCTCATTCCCGCCAAGCCGGTTGATGGTGCGGATGGTGATACTCCCGAGGGAGCTAGCGCGCCCGAGGGTTCTCGGCTGAATATTCGTCCGGTTTAGGCGTAGAGCTGAAGGCCTGATTTCGATTCGAAAAGAGCTGAGAGTGGTGCTGTCGAAGCCTGTCTGTCAAAACTTTCGGTGGCGCCGTTTCTGCAGCTAAAAGCGGTTGATTCGCAACTGCAAAGACTAATTTTGGCGCCAACAAACTATATTGCGCAAACAAAATGCGCAATATAGTGATAGGGTGAAGTCATGCCAAACCTGAATGTCAACAAGAACGGCCTGACTCCAGAGCAGGCCGAAGTCGTCACCCAAACCCTGCCCGTCGTCGGTGCCAACATCGAGAAAATCACGCCGAACTTCTACAACCGGATGTTCGCTGCTCACCCCGAACTCATTGCCGATACCTTCAACCGCGGCAACCAGAAGCAGGGGGCTCAGCAGAAGGCGCTGGCGGCATCCGTCGCTACCTTCGCAGCTACCCTGGTCGACCCAGACGCTCCTGCCCCGGAGGAACTGCTTTCCCGCATCGGCCACAAGCACATTTCCGTTGGTATCAAGCCGGAGCAGTACCCAATCGTGCACAAGCACCTCTTCGATGCCATCGAGGAAATCCTCACCCCAGAGGTCTTTCAGGGGGCTGTCCGCGACGCATGGGATGCCGTCTACCTGGAGATGCAGCGTGTTCTCATCGACTTCGAGAAGGGGCTCTATGACGACCTCGGCGTCGAAGCAGGTGATGTTTTCCGCGCCGCTCACGTCGTCTCTCGTGAAGACCGCGGTGATGATGTCGCAGTATTCTCCGTCAAGCTTGACGACGAAACCCCCGTTTCCTACCTCCCGGGACAGTACATTTCCGTGCGTCAGACCATGCCGGACGGCGCCGGCCAGCTACGTCAATACTCTCTGGTCGGCGGCAAGGAAGGTGTTCTGACCTTCGCGGTTCGTCGTGTCGATGCCTCCGAGGACCTGCCGGCTGGCGAGGTTTCCACACAGCTGTGGGAAAAGGTGCAGCCGGGCGATGCCATCGAGATCTCTCTGCCGGCAGGTGACCTGGTGCTGGACACCAAGTCCGATGACCCGGTGGTACTCATTTCCGCAGGTATTGGCGCCACTCCTATGATCGGCATGCTGGATGCCCTGGTGGCTGCCGACTCTAAGCGTGATGTTGTCGTTCTCCACGCGGACCGCGCTGAGAACGCTGATGCGCTACGTGCAGAGCGTGACAATGCTGTCGCCGCATTGGCCAATGCTCGCCAGCAGGTGTGGTACGAGCCGGATTTGATGAATCTGGCGGATATGGAGCTGCCGGAGGGCGCTCAGTACTACCTCTGTGGTGGCAATGGCTTCCTGCAGGCCATTCGCCAGCAGCTCGCCGATCGCGGTGTTGCTCGCGATAACGTTCACTTCGAGCTGTTCAGCCCGAACGATTGGCTGCTAGACGCTTAATGCCACAACTGCACCGTCGTCACAAATAAAACCGAATGACCAGCCGCGATGTATACCCGTGGCTGGTCATTTTTTCGTGTGTGCATGGTCAGTCGGAGGGGACTAGCCATTTTTGAGAGTGCGTTATTTCTCGTTTTCGCTGTTCTTGTAAATCTTATAAAGCAGCACAATTGCAGTGATTAACAATGCAGGAATAATCAAAAGCACTGCAATAATGACGATCGAGAGTAAAATTTCACCGATTCCCATTGTAAAAATCACCTACTTTTTAATTTGAACGCAAGCGTAATTTCCCCAAACTCCGCCAACTAAAACTCGGCCGCAAAAACTGCTTTGATTATCAATATCTTCATTCAGCTCGAAACGGTGGCTTGTTCGGATCGGTGCACAATTTGGCCCCGCTTCTTTAGTTTTGCGGATTCCATTTTGATAGTATGCAATTTCAAATTTATCCACGCAGGCATTGCTGGGTGACGTGCTGACGGTGTTGTAAGCAACACCCGCACTATCTACATGGTTACTCTTTCCGTTAACCGTGAGTGTGCTAGTGGCGCCAGCGCCACCTGGAGCCCAGGTTGTTCCGTCTGCACTTCTGAAGGTGCCAGTGATGTTTTTTTGAGGCGTTGGCGCGGTAGCTGTGGATTCGAGGTGCCAGTTAGTGGGTGCAGCATACGCGAAAGATGGTGTGAGTGACGTGAGCAGGATTGTAGCTACTCCCAAAAAAACTTTAGATGGTTTGCGCAAAGTTTGCCGGCTCTTCCGTTTTTAGAGTGCGTTGATCTTCCCCTGCAGCTGTCCGGAGTGGATCAAGCACCGCAAGATGTAGTGG